>JBATYN010000597.1:0-8668 GCA_049674125.1 Pseudolabrys sp.
CCGCGAGCGACATTGTGGGCAAGCGGCTGGCGCTCTTCAAAGAGGTTATTCCGGGACTTTCCCGCGTCGCCTTTCTCGTCAATTCGAACTCTGCGCTCGCAGCCGGCTATGCGCAGGTGTTTCAGGCGGCGGCGGCCGGCCTTGGGCTTTCAGGAAAGGTGTTCACATGGCGCACGCCGGACGAACTAACTTCAATCTTCGCCGCAATGAAGGATGCCGGCATCCAAGCACTGATGTTCAACCCGGATGGTTGGGCTTTTACATATCGCGATTTGATAACAAAGCTTGCGCTAGCCAAGGGACTGCCATTGTCTGCCTATTCACGACAAACTTTTAACGCGGGTGCGCTGATGTCATATGGCGTGGATCACGATGCCATCTGTTATCGCGTGGCCGTCTATGTCGACAAACTCCTGAAGGGTGCGAGGCCTAGCGAGCTTCCAATCGAACAACCAACCAAATTTGAGTTCTTGATCAACCTCAACACCGCCAGAGCGCTTGGTCTTACTGTGCCGCCGTCGTTACTCTTGCGCGCCGACGAAGTGATTGAATGATTATCGGCATGTCCGCTATTGGCACAAAGCGGACATGGTCCGCTGCACTGCACATGTCTGCTTTTGACCCCTGGCGGACGTCGACGGACATCAAGCAGCCCGGCCGCATTTGGTCAGAGTTCCTGACCCACCTAGGATCCTCCGGCAGTAATGTTTACTTGTACTGATACTGAACAGCCGGTTTCGCATGCACAACTCCGACTATTACCGCGAGCAGGCCGAACATTATCGACAGCTCGCAGCAAGTGTGGACGACCCTGCCGCCAGGCAGGAGTTTTTGGAATTGGCTGCGGCGTGTGAAGAGGCGGCCGATAAGATGGATGATTATCGGGCAAGCGGGTAAGCAGCGTTCAAAACGTGGTCAACCAAATTAAGGAAAACCAATGCCTATGAGCAGCGATGACGACAAACAACCCTTGTACGCTCGCTGGCGGAATTCGAATGTAAGCAGAAATTTTCATCGGCTTGGACTGCTTGTTGCAGCGATCATCCTCATGGCGGGTCTTTTATTAATGGCAAAGGATGCACTTGGCCTGAGGTTCTGGGATTTGATTCCATCTGACATTCCAATTCTCGCTGGCGGAATCGCTATCGGCCTAACCGGCATCGGATTGGTTTCATTGGCCGCATACGGCATCGTCCGTGCGATCGGTTGGACGATTGATAAGTCTGTCTAAAGTCGTCGCGACGTGATCACATCAATATCCGCCATTGACGCAAAGCGGACATGGCTAAACTGGCGAGCGGCCTTTTCAGTGAGGTAGGTCGAGCCGGTACGATACCTTCACCTCAATCTGGAAGAGCGGTAATGAGACGACGCGATTTCATCAAAGTGATCGGTGCCGGAGCGGCTGCGTGACCGTGGCCGATCGTGTCGCGGGCAGTGACCCCAGTGGTTACACTCATCAATGCCAGACGAGCCGACACCGGAACCGCCCTCGCTGTCGAATTCCGCAGGGGGCTGAGCCAAACGGGCTTTGCCGAGAGTGATATCCACGTCGAGTATCATTGGCTGGATGGCCATTACGAAGAGTTGCCCTCAATCATCAACGATGCCGTTAGGCGTGCCGTCGCCGTAATCGCTACCCCAGGAAGTTCTCCCGCAGCGATCGCCGCCAAAGCTGGCACGGCAACGATCCCGATTGTGTTCGGCGTCAGTGAAGATCCAGTGGCGCTCGGCCTGGTCGCAAGCCTTGCGCAGCCAGGAGGCAACGCGACGGGGATCAATTTCTTCGCCAGCGAAATTGACACCAAACGCCTCGGGCTCATGCATGAAATCCTACCTAAAGCCAATCGCCTCGCCGTGCTGGTAAATCCTGCCAATCACGTAACCGCAAAGGCGACCTCGAACGCACTCAGGCAAGCCGCTCCTGGTCTCGGGCTAGAACTAGTTTTCTTTAACGCCAGTTCGGCTGCCGAAATAGACGCCGCCTTTACCGCGATTGCTGCTCAGCAGGTCGACGCACTTTTCATAGCGGCTGATGGCTTTTTTGCGAGCCGAGGTGCGCAGTTTGTCACGCTCTCAGCGCGTGACCACTTACCCGCTAGCATATTTTGGAGCGACGTGGTCAAAGCCGGATTGCTGATGAGTTACGGAACGAGCCTTGGTGAGGTATTCCGGCAGGTCGGGGTCTATTGCGGCAGCATCCTCAAAGGCGCTAAGCCGGCGGATCTCCCTGTTCTGCAATCGACCAAGTTTGAATTCATCATCAACCTGCAAACGGCTCGTTCCCTAGGTCTTGATATTCCTCCAACGTTGCTTGCGCGTGCCGACGACGTAGTCGAATAGACCGGCGCTATGTCCGCTATTTATGCAAAGTGGACATACCTAGTTGCACCGCACATGTCTGCTAATGCCCCTTGGCGGACACGAGATCGTGCAGTCACGATAGTAGGCGTTCCCTTGTCCTGGATCCCCGAAAACGCATAATCACGCGCAAGATCACTGCGCAAGTGTAATAAAGGGGGTGGCCATGTTTTGTGTCGGGTCTCGTTTCGCCAGGCTGTCGTTCGTGAGCGTCGTCGCGACAGCGTTCCTCGGCGGCGCTACAATGGTGCCCGCCTTCGCTCAGGAAAATAAATTGTCAAAAGCCGAGCAGGCTTTGCTCAAGCATGCGATTGCTTCCTGCAAGTCGGAGGCGAAGACGAAAAAGGTCAAATTGCTGTCGCGCCGGCAATACGTAATCGACTGCGTTCAAGCTCTTAAGGACCGTCCCCAGGTAAACGTGCAGGAGGTGCTGAAGAATCACCCTGATCTGAAAAACCTCCCGTGCCGCCCCCGTCCTGACCTTAACAACGTTGGGTCGGCTTGTTAGATGGACTAACGCACACACGTGAGAGACGCCTTTCGAAGGACGGTATCAGGGTCTTCGCGTTACACTTTCCCCGTTGCGTCCTTCAAGCACGTAGGGGCACTTTTTCTTGGATAAGCGGACATCGCGCGCTCACCTCGCTATGTCTGCTTTGACGCAAGCGGACAAGTCGGTTCTTAGACCCTCTTAGTGAGCTGCTTCACATTCGCCCTTCTTTCTTTGTTGCATCGTCGAACTACCTAAAGGCAATATTCTTGTGTAGGGCCCGCATTCGAAGGAGCAAACAATGCCACCCACTAAGCCGTATAGCGAGTACAAAGTTGGAGAGGTAGTTCAGCACAATTACAAATTCTTTGGGGATTGTTTTGACCCAAGCAACGGACCATTTCGCGATTGGTTTTTTGCTGGGAGCACCACTGAAAATGACGTGAGGGCAAAGCTTAAAGACTACAAATTAGACATCCCAGCTGGCGTTAAACTCGTGGTCGTTGACCTTCAGAATGCGCGAATCAGGAATTGGAGTTTAACTGATCCTAAGACGCAAGATTTTTACGAATTTATCATGCCACCGGTACCACAACGGTCCGACAACGAAGACTATATCGAAAGCCAACAGTGGGAAGAAGCGTGGTTCCACGCGATCGTGGATGGCTATGGCATGTAGGGAGGCATGTTCGCTATAGGCACAGAGCGGACATCAATCCGATTGGCAACTTATTCATTGTTGCCGCATTGCTCTATGTCAACTTGTCGTATTCTCGACGAAAGGCTTCATCTAAAATCTGGTCGACTCCGGGCCCGAAGGATTTAGCGCCGCAAAAATCGCAAATTCGAACTTCTATCGTCGCACTAAAGTAGACATGGCCTTTGTCGCTCGATTGCCGAACTCTCAGCTCCCTCACGGAACTGGAGAGCCGTCCTCTTTCGCATAAATCACAAACGATGAAGTTGTCTTCGCTCGCCATTGGTCGTCCTCGTGACCCTTGGAAGCCTGAAAGCTATTTTTGAACGGTGTTGTTTAATGATTGTGTGAGCTACTTCACACATGGGCGATGTGCGACGCTTAGCGGACATGCCGAGTGGCACTGTACATGACCGCTTTAGAGGGTAGAGAGGACATCACTCCCGCATCGAAAATTTCCACTAATGACCCAAACCGGTCATGGGCTTGCGCCCGACCCCTTTCGAAATGCCCATGTGTGTTGGTACGATGCTCTGTCTAAAGCCACCGCCGGTTCGAGCATGACGACGACGAAACAATCGATCACTGAAACTCGGCGCGAACAGATCTTTCCGGTCTTGGAGCCTGCTGAGGTTAAGAGGATAGGACGTTTCGGGACCGTAAGGTCCTACGGCTCGGGCGGGGTGCTAGCCGAAACAGGTAAACCGCTTGAGGGTTTGGCGGTCATTTTGTCCGGGGCTGTCAAAGTCACCAGACGCACACGATTTGGTGATGGAGAGCTCATCGTTGCGCACGGTCCCGGCTCATTTTTGGGTGAACTTGCCCAATTATCCGGTCGACCGGCACTCGTTGATGCGCGCGCGGAAGGTCCAGTAGATGCGTTGATCATCCCCCCGGATCGGCTGCGCGCATTATTAATTGCTGAGGCTGAACTTGGTGAGCGTATCATGCGGGCGCTCATTCTTCGGCGGGTCGGCTTGCTAGAAGCTGGCGCCGGTGGACCAGTGATCGTCGGCCGCTCCGAAAATCGAGATGTGCTTCGACTCGCCGGTTTTCTCCGTCGGAATGGCCATCCTCATCAAGAACTCGATCCCGAAGCGGATGCGGAGGCCAAAGCCATTGTTGAACGCTTCCATGTTGATCCAGGCCAGTTGCCCATTGTGCTCTGTCCGAATGGAAATATTCTGCATAACCCGAGCGAGCCTGAGCTGGCTCGTTGCTTGGGCCTTGTCGGGCCGATCGATTCAGGTCGTCTATTTGATGTCGTCGTCGTCGGCGCCGGGCCCGCCGGGCTTGCTACCGCTGTCTATGGCGGCTCAGAGGGACTTTCTGTGTTGGTGCTCGATTGTCGCGCCTTCGGTGGACAGGCAGGCGCCTCCGCTCGAATCGAAAACTATCTGGGATTTCCTACCGGAATTTCTGGCCTTGCATTAATGGCACGGGCTTACAATCAAGCACAGAAATTCGGGGTAGAAATGGCGATTCCAGATGAGGTGACCGGCCTCGAAACTGATGTCAACAACAATCACTTAGTCCTCAAATTGTCCAACAACGAAAACGTAAATGCACGATCGATCGTGATCGCCAGTGGCGCACGCTACCGTCGCCTCGCCGTTGATGGCCTTGAGAACTTCGAAGGATCGAGTGTGCACTATTGGGCTTCGCCACTTGAGGCGAAGTTATGCGCAGCGCAAGAAGTAGCTCTTGTGGGAGGCGGAAATTCCGCTGGGCAAGCAGCCGTCTACCTCGCGAGCCAGGCTGCAAAGGTCTGGTTGTTAATTCGCGGGCGAAATCTTGAGTCCGGCATGTCCCAATATCTCGTCGACCGTATAAAAGGCCTCTCAAATGTTGAAGTCCTCACCCAAACTAACGTCACGGGTCTCGAAGGCAAGGAGGGGATACTGGAGGCAGTTCGCTGGCGATCTGACACGTCAGGGGATGGCGTCAGGCGGCCCATTCGGCACTTGTTTCTTTTTATTGGCGCGGAACCAAACACGGATTGGCTCAATGGATCGAACATCGCCCTGGACCGTAAGAGATTTGTTTTGACCGGCTCGGATGTCGACGGAGATCGGCTGTCATTGGAAACTAGCCGAAAGGGTATCTTCGCGATCGGCGACGTCCGGTCTGGCTCGGTGAAACGTGTTGCTGCTGCTGTCGGGGAAGGCGCACAGGTCGTTGCGATGCTTCATGCCAAGTTGGCAGAAGGGTAAGAGGAAGCGAGCAATTTTCACGACTTCGATGTCCGCTTTTGGCACAAAGCGGACATCGGGCTAACGCTCGGGGACATTGACGATATGGCGAGATTGGGCCCCGAATGGCGGCGCTGGTAGCGCATGGTTCTAATCGCGCAAAGTTTCAATAACCCATGCTTTGAGTGAATCGCTAACCGTAAAGCCCTCCAAACAACATAGCCAAGCCGAAGAGGCACATGATCGCGATGGTAATCATCGAGCCGACATCTGAATTTCTAACGAGTGGATGCACCGTGCCGTTGCGCGGCAGTAAGTGCCAAAAAAACGCGCAGGCGGCCACAACCAACGCCACGCCGAAAATGCTCCAAAACATATTGGAAGGCTCCGTCTCTTGAAGGCCACTAGCAGAATTTTAGATTGCGAGTTTTACGCCTTTCACATCCTTAGGTTCAGTCAGGCGTACTGCTAGTATCCATCCAAACCAGAGGACAGCGAAGAAAAGCGACAGCGATACTGGCAAACTGAGCGCTGGAAAAATTCGATCCAAAACCAGTCCGATTGTAACTACGATTGATTCACTGATTACGACAATCAAAACATAGACGCTTAGAATCCACATTGATCTTGCTCCCGTCTTGCGCCCGTCTTGCGCCCCTGAAAGCTTGTACGTCCAGTTTCAGTCCACGCGACGTAAATTGGGCATAAAACTTGGCACTAGGCGGACATAAGGTAGTGCGCTGCACATGTCCGCTTTTGACCCAAAGCGGACATGAAACGCTTGTTGACCTCACTGTGTCAGATCGCCAGCATTGGTCTCGTCCATCACATCTTGCGCCGCTAATCCGGGGGAACTGCGATGCTAAGGACACCTCTCTGCGATCGGTTCGGGATAGAAGTACCGATCATTCTTGCCCCGATGGGTACGTGCACCTCTGCCGAGCTTGCAGCTGCCGTCTCGAATGCAGGTGGCCTCGGTGGGATCGGATCACTCTTCCGCACCACGGCAGCAGTCACGCGCGACATTGATCTCGTGAAAAAGCTCACCAACCGTCATTTCGCGATCAACCATGTGCCCCAAACGCTCGATAAGGAGGCATATCGCCTGACGTTGGCAGCGCGACCGGCCGTGATTTCGTTCGCCCTCGGCGATCCAGGCGATCTGGTCCAGCAAGCTCACGATGTTGGATCGTTGGTAATGTTGCAGGTCACAACGGTTGCCCAAGCTGTCCAAGCAGCCGGTTGCGGAATCGACGTGATTGTTGCCCAGGGCGGCGAAGCCGGCGGCTACTGCGGTGATGTCAGCACAATGGCTCTGGTTCCGCAGGTTGTTGACGCGGTCGCCCCAATTCCTGTCGTGGCAGCTGGAGGCATATTTGACGGACGTGGCATTGCGGCAGCATTAATGATGGGTGCCTCGGGCGTAAATCTCGGAACTCGTTTCATTGCGACCCAGGAGTCACCAGCGCCTGAACGCTGGAAACAGGCAATCGTTGCGGCAAAATCTGAAGATTCAATCAAGGTCGACGTTCTCAACGATATTAGTCCGCTTCCTGGGACAGCCGGGTTCGGCACGGTCCTGCGATCCCTCCATACGGATTTTATCGACGAGTGGAGCCACAAGCGTGATGAGGCCCGTCGCGAGCGGGAGCGTCTAAAAAACGAAATTGTCTCGACGACGCAGGCTGGCCGGCCCGACGCAACATTACTTACGGCGGGCCAAACAGCGGGAGGCATCAAAGATATCCCAACCGTCGCCGAATTAATGCGCCGTCTGGTCGCCGAGACCGAGGCTGCCTTGAGCAAAGCTGCCAATTTTTTCGAGCTGGTTTAACGGACCGGCCAGCAACCGTCTTCTTCATACAATGTCCGCTATTGGCACAAAGCGGCGCCTACGGACTTCAGGCATCCCTTAACGGCCCTCGATTGAACAGCTACGATGCTCCGGTCCGAAGCCTCAGGAGGCGCAATGAGACGGCGTGATTTTATCACCTTGCTCGGAAGCGCGGCAGCAGCTTGGCCGCTTACAGCACATGCACAACAATCCGACCGGATGCCCCGGATCGGCGTGCTGATGAACCGCGCGGCGGACAATCCAGAAGGTCAGGCTCGCCTCGCGGCGTTCCAGCAAGGCCTACAGCAGTTGGGATGGAGCGATGGCCGCAATATGCGAATCGACACACGTTGGGGCGAGGATGATATCGATCTCGAGCACAAATATGCGGCTGAGTTGATTGCACTGACGCCGGACGTCATTCTGGCTTCTGGCACGCTGAGCGTGACAGCATTGCGACGTATCAACCCCGCTTTGCGGATCATATTCGTCGGCGTCACGGATCCGGTCGGCGCCGGCCTCGTCGATAGTCTGGCCCGGCCAGGCGGTAACATGACTGGCTTCATGATTTATGAATACAGTTTCGGCGGGAAAAGGCTGGAGCTCCTCAAGCAAATTGCACCGAACGTGGTGCGGACGGCGGTTCTTCGTAACCCCGACAATCCCGGAGCCAACGCTGAGTTCGCTGCCATTCAGGCGTCGGCACAATCGCTGAATATTGAAGTGAGTCCGATCGATAGCCGCCAAGACGCCGCGGGAATCGAGCACGCCATAACAACCTTTGCCCGCTCACCCAACAGTGGCCTAATTTTGACACCTGGCTCGTCGGCGACGGTTCGTACCGAGCATATCATCGCGCTGGCGGCTCGTTCCAAGTTGCCCACGGTGTATCCCTTCCGCTACATGGCCGCGCGCGGCGCGCTGATTTGCATCGGACCGGATGTAGTGGACCAGTGCCGAGGTGCAGCTGGATATGTAGATCGCATCCTAAAGGGTGAGAAACCCGCCGACTTGCCGGTTCAGGCGCCTACCAAGTACGAGCTGGTGGTCAATCTCAAAACCGCGAAGACATTGGGCCTCACAGTGCCACCATC
>JBATYN010000598.1:0-6616 GCA_049674125.1 Pseudolabrys sp.
CTATGCCCTTCGCGCGCAACGGCTCGCCCGAAGCTTTGGCAGCAGCACGGCCGGAGCCGTTATAACCCCAGACTCGCTGGTCCGGCCGGGACACGAGGCAAAAGCAATCGCCGCCAATGCCCGTCATGTGCGGTTCGACCACACACAGCGTGGCAACCGCAGCCACCGCCGCGTCCGCTGCAGTGCCGCCGGCGCGCAGCGCATCGACCGCGGCAAGCGTCGCGAGCGGATGCGATGTTGCGGCCAAGCCTTCACACGAAATTACGGGCGAGCGGCCCGGGAGCTGGAAATCGCGGCTCATGATAAAACCAGGAGTGTTGGAACGATCAGGACGAAACGCGCTCGACACCTTCAACCGTGAGATCGCGCTGCGCGGAGCGCAATGTCACCGCGAACCCCCCGAGCACGTCGATGAAGCTCACGACCAGCAGCAAGAAAAAAGTCGCGGTTGCGGCCTGCTTCACCATGATGAATTCGACCACCATACCCAGGAAAAGCACGAGCGAGAGGCCGTGATCGACGACAGTGCGGACACCGATCCGGGTCGATTTCAAAATCTCGCCGCACAACAGCACGATCGCCAGCGCGACAAGCAGGTCGCCGGCCGCCATCGTCCAGTCGGCACCGGACATCATGTGGATTGTGAAAATCACACCGCTCCAGCTGACTCCCGGCATCAGGAAAGCAATGATGTTGTAGATCGCGAACGGAATCAGCAGCAGCGGAAAGCCCAGCATGGACATGGCGAAGCTTTCCTCCGGCCGCCCGTCGTCGCGTTAAACCTCGGACTTCGCCTTCAGGACCTGGCGGCCTTTATACATGCCGGTCTTCAGATCGATGTGGTGCGGACGCCGCAATTCGCCGGAATCCTTATCCTCAACATAAGCCGGCCGCTTAAGCGCGTCGGCCGAACGGCGCATGCCGCGGCGCGACGGCGAGGTTTTTCTTTTTGGCACAGCCATGGGACGAAACTCCTGAAAAACGCAGTATGTCGGTTTGAAGCCGGGCTTATAGAGGAAGGCACGCGCCAAGGCTAGTGGTTTGGCGAGTGAGTTTGCCTCACGCAAGTGGCCGCAGTTGGCGCCCGCGCCGCCCGCGCAGTATAGAGCCCGGCGAGACGGCGCAATCCCGGTCCTGGCTGCCGCGCATTGCGTTCAGCTGGATTGGGCAGCATCGCGGCCAATAAAGCCGCCTGATATGGAGAAAGTTCGCGCGCGGATTTACCGAAAGCACGTTGGGCGCCCGCCTCAATGCCAAATTCTCCATATGGACCCCATTCGGCGATATTGAGGTAAATTTCCAGGATCCGCCGCTTGGACAGCGTCAAGTCGATCCACAGCGCCAGCGGGAATTCTAGCGCTTTGCGCACGAGACTTCGGCCCTGCCAAAGGAACAGGTTTTTTGCCACTTGCTGGGTAATGGTCGAACCGCCACGCATTTCGTCGATGTCGTCGGCTTCGGTGATTGCTTCCCGGATTTCCGCCAGATCCACACCGTGATGGCTGCAAAAGCGGCCGTCCTCGGCAATAATCACGGCGAGCGGCACCGCTGGCGAAATACGTGTGATTGGAACGTAATGCCGCTCGACCCGCGCGCCGGTCAGGCGCCGCCAAAGCATCATCGTCGAAACCGGGTTGACCACAGCATAAAGCGGCGTGAGCACGTATGGCAGCAGCAGGATCGCCAGTAGGGCGAAGACGACGGCCCGCAGGAGGCGCGGCAGCCGCAGGATACGGCCAAAGTGCGATCTTTTGCCTGGCTGGTCCACGTCCGGAGATTAACCTATCCGCACAGTTATTTGCCTTGGTGCAAGGCTATTTGCGCGCCGCACGAAAATTCCAAATCCGTACCCACTTTGCGGACCCGCGCGCAGCAGCTAACAATACCGCGATGAACAAGACTACGATCGATTTTCCCGCCCGCCTTGCCGCGGTCGCTGCCAAGACCGAGGCGCTGCTCGAGCAAATCCTTGACAGCGCACCGCTGGAAGGCGAGATCGCCCGCCCGCCGCGGCTCGTCGCGGCCATGCGCCACGCCGCGTTGGATGGCGGCAAACGCTTGCGGCCGTTTCTGGTGGTTGAAACAGCCGCGATGCTTGGCGTGACCCATGAGGGCGCGTTGATGGCAGGAGCCGCCTTTGAGCTCGTGCACTGCTATTCGCTGGTCCACGACGATCTTCCGGCCATGGATGATGACGATCTTCGTCGCGGACGGCCAACCGTCCACAAGGCCTTCGACGATGCAACTGCCATTCTCACCGGTGACGCGCTTCTCACGCTCGCAGTCGATGTCATGGCGCGGCGTGAGGTCCATGCCGACGCAGCGGTACGCGTTGCACTTGTCACGGAACTTGCCCGCGCCTCCGGCCTTGGCGGAATGGCTGGCGGCCAAATGCTCGACCTCGCCGCCGAGGGACGCTTCGATCCAAAACGGACGTTGAGCGAGAAAGAGATCGCCACCCTGCAAGCGATGAAAACAGGCGCACTGATAAAATTCGCCTGTCGCGCCGGCGCCACTCTTGCACAAGCCGGTACCGCGGCACGCGCAAGCGTCGACCGTTACGGCGCGGCAATCGGCCAGGCGTTCCAGATCGCCGATGACCTCCTTGACGTTGAGGGCGACGCCAAGACGCTGGGCAAAGCTGCCGGCAAAGACGCCGCAGCTGGTAAGGCAACGCTGGTCGCTGCCCTTGGATCGGACGGCGCTCGCGCACGTCTAAAGGCGCTCATTGCGGAATCCGATGCGGCGCTGGCGCCGTTTGGCGCGAAAGCCGATACTTTGCGCGCCGCCGCACGCTTTATTGCGGAGCGAACGACCTAGAAGGAGCGCCTGTGGCCCGCAAGATCGCCGCACGACCCATTCTGCCAGTGCGCCTTGCGAGGTTGCACGCACGTTTGCTGATTTCGGTCGCTGTCGGCATGGCAGTCATCCTCGCGCTGGCGATGACCGATTGGAGCATGGCAACCAAGCTTCTGCTTGGTTGGGACATCGGCGTCGTGCTGTATCTCGTCCTGGTCTATCAATTGATGGTCACCTGCGGCATCGACGAGATTCGCCGCCGCGCCGCCGAAGACGACGAAGGCGCAGTGGCGCTGCTGGTCCTCACTGGTCTCTCCGGCCTGGCTATCATGGGCGCAATCGTCGCGGAGCTTGGCATTGCCAAAGTCGCCGGGCAGCCCCGCAGCGGATATGGTATCGCGATCGCGATGGCCACCATCTTCGTGTCATGGGCATTCATACACACGATCTTTGCGCTGCATTACGCCCACGAGTACTACGGCGAGCGCGGCGATCACGCGATCGGCGGGCTGAATTTTCCTGGCCGCCAACCGCCCGACTATTGGGACTTTCTCTATTTTTCGCTGGTCATTGCGATGACATCACAAGTTTCGGATGTCGTGATCACTAGCAAAGTGATCCGCCGCATCGCGACTGTGCACGGCGCTTTGGCATTCTTTTTCAATGTCTCCGTGATCGCCTTGACCGTTAACATCATTTCGAACCTGATCTGATGCAACTCGTAAGCCCGTGAACCGATGACCGCAACAGTACAGACGCTGCTGTTCATGCTGGCAGTGCTGGCGACGGTCGCAGTCGTCGCCAAGCGCCTGAATATTGCGCCGTCAATCTTGCTGGTTGTTGCTGGAATCGGCGTGGCATTCATTCCCGGTCTTCCCAGGGTCGAACTTGCGCCGGAAGTCGTGCTGTTGGTGATACTGCCGCCGCTGATCTATTCCGCAGGCGTCGCCATGAGTTGGCGTGAATTCAAGTTCAACCTGCGGCCAATTGCACTGCTCGCGTTCGGTTGCGTATTGTTTACCACCTGCGCGATCGCGGCGGCCGCGCATTATTTTTTGAATTTCGACTGGGCTGTCGGCTTTCTCCTTGGCGCAATCATTTCGCCGACCGACGTCGTGGCGCCGCTCGCAATTGCACGAAAGCTTGGATTGCCGCGCCGGATTGTCGTCGTGCTGGAGGGCGAAGGCCTCGCCAATGACGCCACCGCACTGGTGCTTTACCGCTTCGCTGTCGTCGCCATTGGCACCGGAACATTCTCGCTCGAACGTGCATCCGAGACATTCGTTCTCATTGTAATTGGCGAGACGCTTTACGGTCTAGCAATTGGATGGTTGAGCCTGCATCTGCGGCAATGGGCGCAAGAGCCGCGTGTCGAAATTACGTTGTCTTTAATGACGCCCTATCTCGCGTTCTGGGTTCCCGCTTATCTTGGCGGATCCGGCGTGTTGGCGACGGTCGCTTGCGGTCTGTATGTGAGTTGGAACGGACCCCTTCTCATCCCATCAGGCACGCGGCTACAGGGAATTTTCTTCTGGGACCTCATTGTCTATCTCATCGAAGGTCTCGTCTTCCTGGTCACCGGCTTGCAGACGCGAACTCTGATCGAGCAAACCCACGCATTTACGATCCGCGAATTGGTCATTGCCACAGTATGGACAACGGTGATCGCGATCGCGGCTCGCTTTCTGTGGGTTTTTCCTGCGACTTATATTCCGCGCTGGTTAAGCCTACGGCTACGCACACGCGATCCATCGCCCCCCTGGCAGGTGCCTTTTTTCCTCGCATTTACCGGCATGCGCGGCGTCGACTCACTCGCCGTTGCGCTGGCTATTCCCTTTACGATCCTCAGCGGCGAGCCCTTTCCGCACCGTGATCTGATTTTGTTCGTCACGTTCGGCGTCATCATCATAACGCTGGTCGGCCAAGGCTTGATGTTGCCCTATGTGATGCGCTGGCTTGGGCTAGGCCGCATTGGGAAGCAGGAACACAAAGATGAGATCAAGGCCGAGCTCCGCGCCCGCAAGGCCGCGTTGAAGCAGGTCGAAAGACGACTGGAGAAGGCGATAAAAGACCACGACCTGCCGCGCGAAGCGATCTCACATTTGCGCACGCGCCACCAAAGTCGCGTGCAGATATTGCCGACAAACTTGACTGAAGGCCTCGATCAGGTCCGCCAAACTGCCAAGGTCAAGGCCGAATTGATCGATGCCGAGCGCGAATTCATCTACAAACTCTTGCGCGATGGCAAGATCACCGACGAAGCGCGCCGCCGTATCGAATATGAACTCGATCTAGAAGAAGCGAGCGTTGCCAATCGCGGTAAAGACGGTGGCGGCTGGATGTAAGGCGTGCGTCATCGCCCGTATTCTTTGCGGCCCCGGGCAAGCCGACGTCCCTTTTTTCCGTTTCCTCAAAAAGAGGAATGGAGCGCCGGGAGGGCGCCAGGGGTTTGCGAAACCCCTTTGGGCAGCCCTTGCGATCGGGCCGCCCGTACGCCCACGGCCAGTCCTGGTTACCCAGGGTGACCGCTTCGGGGCGCACGCGGCCAATGACGTAGGCCGCTGCGCCCTCCGGGCGCTCCATCCGTCAAGCTCGTGCACAGTCTGCGCAAGCTAGACTGCGATGTGCATTGTCGGCACACCGCGCCTCCTCCTGCATCGAACTCCACTCGAGATGGCGCGCGACGCAAGCTAAGGCGTATGGAATATAGTCCTATATCTCAGACGGGTCAAGAGCGCACATGAGACTTTGTTATTCCGCGGCCCGGGCGTCGGTGCCAAAGCGGCGTTCGATGTAATCGGTCACCATCTGCTTGAAATCCGTGGTGAGCGTGGGCCCGCGCAAGGTGGCCGCCTTCTTGCCATCGATGAATACCGGAGCGGTCGGCTGCTCGCCGGTGCCCGGCAGCGAAATGCCGATATCGGCGTGTTTGCTCTCACCCGGGCCGTTGACGATGCAGCCCATCACCGCGACGTTGAGATTTTCCACTCCCGGATAGCGAACCTTCCAGGCCGGCATCGAGTCACGGATGAACCCCTGAATGTCGGAGGCAAGTTCCTGGAATGTCGTCGACGTGGTGCGCCCACAGCCGGGGCATGCCGCAACCAACGGCACGAAAGTGCGCAGGCCCATGGTCTGCAACAACTCCTGCGCCACCTGAACTTCCAGGGTTCGATCGCCATTCGGCTCCGGTGTCAGCGACACACGGACGGTGTCGCCAATGCCCTGTTGCAGCAGAACGCCCATCGCAGCCGATGAGGCGACAATCCCCTTCGAGCCCATGCCGGCTTCGGTGAGGCCGAGATGCAGTGCATAGTCGGAGCGGCGTGCCAGTTCGCGATAGACAGCGATCAGATCCTGTACCGCGGAGACTTTTCCCGACAGGATGATGCGGTTTTTCGGCAGGCCAATCTCTTCGGCGCGCGCCGCTGACATAAGCGCCGATTGCACCATGGCCTCGTGCGTGACTTCGCGCGCGCCTCGCGGCGTCGATGACTGCGAATTTTCGTCCATCAGCCGCGTCAGCAATTCCTGATCGAGCGAACCCCAATTGACACCGATGCGCACCGGCTTGCCGTATTTGAGCGCCGTCTCGACGATCTGGGTGAACTGCGGATCGCGTTTGCTCTTGAAGCCGACATTGCCGGGATTGATGCGATATTTGTCGAGCGCCTCGGCGCAGCCAGGGTGATCGGCCAGTAGTTTGTGGCCGATGTAGTGGAAATCGCCAACAATCGGTACGGCGACGTTCATTTGCGCCAGCCGTTCCTTGATGCGCGGCACCGCCGCGGCGGCCTCGTCGCGATCAACTGTGATG
>JBATYN010000599.1:0-7012 GCA_049674125.1 Pseudolabrys sp.
AGGCACCACATTGCTGCCGCCCGCACTGGAATCCAGAATGATTTTGTCGGTGCCGCCGAGCACGCGCTCCATGGTTTCGAGATACATGCGCTCGCGGGTGACGTCGGGCGCTTTTTTGTACTGCTCATAAATCTTCAGGAAGCGCGACGTCTGGCCGGTTGCTTCGGCCACCGTCTGCTGGCGATACGCTTCGGCGGCTTGCGTGATTTGCGCCACCCTTCCGCGTGCCTCCGGCACGACCCGATTGGCATATGTTTGCGCCTCGTTTTGAGCGCGTTCCTGGTCAATGCGGGCGGCTTGCACATCGCGCAGTGAATCGATGACCTGTGACGGCGGGTCGACCTTCTGGAGCTGCACCTGCTGGACGATGACTCCAGCGCCATAATGGTCGAGCACCCTCTGCATCAGGTCTTGAACCGCAAGCTCGATGCTCTGGCGGGCAACAGTTTGGATCTCGCGGCTGTCGGAGCGCCCAATCACTTCGCGCATGGCGCTTTCCGCCACCGCCTTAACCGTGCCTTCCGGATTTTGAATGTTGAACAAAAATTCGCCGACACCGGTCGGCTTCACTTTCCACAACACCGAGAAGTCGACGTCGACGATATTCTCGTCGCCGGTAAGCATCAGGCTTTCTTCCGGTACATCTCGTACGGTGGTGCCGCCCCTGCGGGTATCATCGACAACGCGCATGCCGATATCGATTTTGTTGACGCGGAGTGCCTTGGGCGTCAGGACCTTCTCAATCGGGTACGGCAAATGGTAGTTCAGGCCCGGCTGCACCTCGCGCACTTCTTTGCCGAAACGCAGGACCACGCCGAGTTCGTCCGGCTCAACCCGGAAAAAGCCGGAAAAACCCCAAAGCGCCACGGCGCCAAGCGCGAGAAGAGCGAAGCCGCGACCGCCGAGATTTCCGCCCGGCAGAAACCGGCGCAATTTATCCTGGCCGCGGCGCAATATCTCTTCGAGGTCCGGCGGCGTCGGCCCGGGCGATTGCGGACCGGAGCCCCAAGGCCCCTTACCGCCGGTGCCCCAAGGGCCACCGCCACCCTGATTTGTCCACGGCATTGAATAATGTCTCCCGGCGACGGCTTTTCTTGCCCGGCTGGTCTTAGTTGGGAGGGGTTATAGGGGACGCCAAGCCCCCTTACAACGCGGCATCAAGCCCGTTTTGCCGGGCTTTCAACGCCTTATATACGTCGCCACCGCAAAGCTGAAATCATCGTCCGGTCCTGCGAAATGGTCTTGGCGCGATTGTTCCTGCCAAACCTCTGGATCTATCAGCGGAAACACCGTGTCCCCCTCTGGCGAGGCGTGAACATGCGTGATCTCGAGGCGATCTGCCATCGGCATCGTGGCTGAGAAAATGTCGCTCCCGCCGATAACCATGATTTCATCGACCCCCCGCTTGGCTGCATCGGACCGTGCAAAGCTGAGTGCAGCATCAAGACTGGTGGCCAACACCGCGCCGGGCGCGACCCACGTTAGATCCCGTGTGAGGACGATATTGGTGCGGCCGGGGAGCACCTTCCCAATCGATTCATGTGTCTTGCGCCCCATAATCACAGGGCGATTCAGCGTCACGTTCCGGAAGTGTTGCAAGTCGGACTTCAGCCTCCAGGGCAATTGCCCCTCGCGGCCGATGACGAAATTGTCCCCGATCGCTGCAACCAGGACGACTTTCATTGTTGTGTCTTTCCGCGCGCGAGGGCTGCCGCTCTGTCTCTCGTCGTCATCTCGACCGAAAAATCAAACCGGCGAAATGGCAAGGCATCGTAACAAGGCATCGTAACAAAGCATCGTAAGGCGACCTCGCAATCACATGCTTAGAACGATAGTTCTGACTATCTTGCTAACGCCCGACCTATCGGTATTGAACAGTGCGCTACGGTTACTCAAACGAGGCGCCAAAGTTCCTCTTAAAATCTGCTTAGCGCGATGCCTACAAAGAGCCACAACAAGAATATCGCTTATTGGCGATAAGTTACACGGCGACTGCCGCCTTGATGTGCGGGTGCGGATCGTAATTCTCGATTGCAAAGTCCTCAAACCGGAACGCGAAGATATCCTTTACCGCCGGGTTGAGCCGCATCACTGGCAGACGCCGCGGTGCACGCGACAACTGCAGCCGCGCCTGATCGAGATGATTGAGATACAAATGAGCATCACCGAGCGTATGGATGAAATCGCCAGGCTTATAGCCCGTCACCTGCGCGACCATCAAAGTGAGCAGCGCGTATGAAGCAATATTGAAGGGAACGCCGAGAAAAACATCGGCTGAGCGTTGGTAGAGTTGGCAAGAGAGCTTGCCGTCGGCGACGTAGAACTGAAACAAGCAATGACATGGCGGCAACGCCATCTTGTCGACGTCGGCAGGGTTCCATGCCGTGACGATCAGCCGGCGGGAATCAGGATTGCGTTTGATCATGGCAATCACGTTGCCAATTTGGTCGATGGTCTGTCCGTCATGCGTGGGCCATGAACGCCATTGTTGGCCGTAGACGGGCCCGAGCTCGCCGCGTTCATCCGCCCACTCATCCCAGATGCGGTCCCCATGTTCTTGCAAATATTTGACGTTGGTGTCGCCCGCCAGAAACCAGAGCAACTCATAGATAATCGACTTCAGATGCAGCTTCTTGGTCGTGAGCAGCGGGAAACCCTCGTCGAGCGGAAAACGCATCTGGTGGCCAAACACCGAGAACGTGCCAGTCCCGGTGCGGTCGCGTTTCTCCGCGCCCCGGCTAAGAATAAGTTCCATCAGGTCGAGGTACTGGCGCATCGTCCTCTCATCATTCGAGACTCAAACATGGGGAAGTTTACCGCGGGCGGCAACGGCCGGGTGCCGTTATCAACGGCCAAAACCCGCCTCAGCGACTCACTCGCACCTTAGACCTGCTAGCATGCCACCATCGCAGCCTGGGGGTACACCGATGAGCATCGACCACATCCTTATCGCCCGCATTCTTTTGACCCTTGCGACCGTCGGCTGGGCCGTGCTCACCGTCATTGCAGACTTCAACAAGACACACGCCACCAACCCGGCGTGGACGCCACACGCGCGTTTTCATGTGGTCTGGCAAATTTCAAGTTATGTCGGTTTGGGCCTTCTTGCTTTTGCACTGATCTGGTGGCCGGGGCCGCTGGCGACTGAACGGCTCTATTTGGTCGCACTCATGGGCGCAATTGTTTATGGCGCTTTCTTTGCAGCGCTGATTGCTATGCCGGTTTATGGCGGCGCCGCTTACGACAAAAACGGATATCGGCCTTTCAAGGCGCCGGTACCAATCATTGCCAAGAAGTGGGACGCCAACGTTACTATTTTTTCGATTCAGCTCGTGATTCTCGCCGCCGGCCTGCTCGCGGTGACCGGAGCGTTCGCGCGTTAAAGCAATAAACCGGGCGGCGAGCCAAAGCCCGCACGCCCGGTTTGAGATTCCAGCGCTACTCGACGAATACTTCTTCGCGGCGCTTGCGCATCATCGGCAGTGCCGCGATCACCAGCAGACTAACCGCAACCGCGATCAGGCCAGCCGAGATCGGCCGCGTCAGGAACACCGTGACATCGCCGCGCGCGATCAGCATGGCGCGGCGCAGGTTTTCCTCCATCAGCGGGCCGAGGACGAAGGCCAGCACCAGTGGCGCGGGCTCGAACTCGTGCTTGTTCAGCCAATAGCCGAACAGACCGAAGATAGCTGCGATCACCACATCGGTCGGTGAGTTGTTGATCGAATAGATGCCAATGCAGCAAAAGACAATGATCGAAGGATAGAGCAACCGATACGGCACGCGCAGCAGGCTCACCCACACGCCGACCAGCGGCAAATTGATGATGATCAACATCAGGTTGCCGAGCCACATCGAAGCGATCATGCCCCAGAACAATTCAGGCTGCTTTGTCATCACCTGCGGACCCGGCACGATGCCGTGGATAGTCATGGCCCCGACCATCAGTGCCATCACCGCATTGGGCGGGATACCGAGCGTGAGCAGCGGAATAAATGAGGTCTGCGCCGCCGCGTTGTTGGCGCTTTCCGGTGCCGCCACGCCTTGGATGGCGCCGTGGCCGAAACGTTCCGGATGCCTCGAGATGCGTTTTTCGAACGTATAGGCGGCGAAAGAGGCGACCACCGCACCACCGCCGGGCAGAATTCCCAGGATCGAGCCGAGAATAGTGCCGCGCGCGATTGCGCCGGAGGAATCGATCAGGTCCTGCCGCGTTGGCATCAAGCCCGATATCTTGGCCTTCACGATGTCTCGGCTCTCCTGAGACATTTCCAGGTTGCGGATAATTTCGGCGAAGCCGAATAACCCCATCGCCACGTTGGTGAAGCCGATGCCGTCGGACAATTCCGCGATGTCGAAGGTCATGCGGCCGGCGCCGGTTTCCAGGTCGGAGCCGACCATCGACAGCAGCAGGCCGGTGAGAACCATAGCGACCGACTTAAGCACCGAGCCTTTCGCGAGCACCACCGCGAAGATCAGTCCAAGCAACATCAGCGAGAAATATTCCGCCGGACCAAACAGTAGCGCGAGCGAGGTCAGCGGCACGCCGAGAGCTGCAACCAGCACGGTGGAGACGCAGCCTGCAAAGAACGAGCCGATGGCGGCAATCGAGAGCGCGGCGCCGGCACGGCCTTGTCGCGCCATCTGGTGTCCGTCGAGACAGGTTATTACGGACGTCGCCTCGCCCGGAATGTTCACGAGGATCGACGTCGTCGAGCCACCATATTGCGCGCCGTAATAAATTCCGGCGAGCATGATCAGCGCACCGACCGGTGGCAGCCCGAAAGTAATCGGCAGCAGCATGGCAACCGTCGCCACTGTGCCGATGCCGGGTAGAACGCCGACCAGCGTTCCGACCAACGCACCAAGCAAACAGAAGCCGATATTGTAAGGATTGGCGGCGACCGAGAAGCCGAGCGCCAGATTGGCGAGAAGTTCACTCATGGCGGTGCTTCCTGCTCATATCCAAGGCCAAAGCTGGAACGGCAGCTGCAGCAGAAAAACGAACAGTCCGACGCAGAACGCCGTCATCACCACAGCAGCAATCAAGCTTTCCACCCAGCGCATTTCGGTGGAGCCGAAGATAGAGATTATGAACGCTGCGAAAGTCGACAGCACCAATCCAAGCGGCGGAAGGCTTATGGGACCGAGATTGAAGCCGCGGATCGTGCCAGCGAATGTGATGATGGCCAGAAGCACCCAGGCGGGACCACGGATCGCGTATCTTTCAATCGGCGGGCCGTCGACAAGCAGGCCAGTCAGCGCCACAAGCGCGCCGACGCCCGCGAGCAATCCGGCGAACAAGCGCGGCGCGGTGCCAGGCCCGAAAGCAAATCCGTGAGTGCCGGGAAGATCGCCTGACGTCCAGATTGCGATGATCGCCAACCCTATCAGCGCCAGCCCGCCGTAGAAATCCCGGGGACCGCGGACCTTGAAGCGAAACCCACCTCCCTTGTGGGAGGTCTTTGCCCCCTCAACCATTACTCCCCCTCCCTACGCTTTTTATTGTTGTCTCAATGGCTCCCGAGGCTTGTTTCAGGAGCCCTCCACGATCCCTAGCACACCAACCCTCCTAGCCGAAAGCATAGACCTCGATGGCCAAGTGCCTAAAAAATCGTCGGAAACGCCGTTGCGCCAATTTGTCCCAACGAAATGGCGCGTCGCTCGGTCTCGGGCGCGAAATAGGCCTAACGAACGAGGGTCTGCAATCGCAGCGGCTAAAAAATGCCAAACAGGCCAAGCAGGCCGCCAGCCGCGAACAGCCATAGCGGATTGATCCGCGTAGCGAAGCCGACCACTGCCGTCGCCGCCGTCAGGAGGCCTGCGTACACATTATGGTCGGCGGTACGCGCCAGCACGAACGCGCTTGCCGCGATTAATCCGAGCGATAACGGAACAAGGCCTGCCTGAATGGCGATGCGCCAGTGCGCGTCCTTGAAGCGATCCCAAGTGCGGGCGACGAAGAATGCCAATATGCAAGTCGGCACACACATCGCGGTTGTCGCGACTGCGGCACCGGCAAGGCCCGCAACGTGATACCCGATCAGCGTGACGATGATGATATTCGGTCCGGGCGAGATCTGGGCAATAGCGAAGCTGTCGGCAAATTGCCGGTCAGTCATCCAATGCATCATCTCAACCGCGATGCGGTGCATTTCAGGAATCGCGGCATTGGCACCGCCGACTGCAAACAGCGAAAGCAACGCAAAATAGCTAAACAGCGCGATGAGCGGATTGTCGTTCATCGTTTCATCCACGCGATGCCAATGCTGACCGGGGCCAGTACTACAAACACCAGCGGCAATGGCCACTGCATGATCGCAACGCCAATGAAGGCGGCGCCCGCAATGAGAAGCGCCCAATCCCAGCGCTTTTGGAACAATGGCGCGGCCATTTTAGCAACCACGGCAATGAGAAGCCCGGTCGCCGCGGCAGTAATGCCGGCGAGGATGCGGCTCAGCGCTTCAAGGTCGCCAAAGCGCGCATAAAGAACCGCCAGGACCGTAACGATGATCAGCGGCGGACCCATCAAACCAGCGAGCGCAACCGCGGCGCCTGGCGCCCCGCCAAACCGCGAACCGAACACGACAGAGAAGTTCACGACGTTGGGACCGGGCAGAAATTGCGAGAGCGCGAAGGCTTCGTTGAACTCCTCCGCAGTCATCCAGCCTTTCTGCTCGACGATCATTCGCCGCGCCCACGGCAAAGCTCCGCCGAAGCCGGAAATCGAGACGACGACAAAGGCGCGGAAAAGTTCAGTGAGCGAGGGGCGCTTGAGGGGAGGCGCGGCTGCGGCGGAGGACATTCGCAATGAGAATTACAACGCGGAGCCGCAGGCGGCTAGATGACTTGTTGCGGGCGCTAAATGCGCCGCGGCATGGCGCGGACGTGGCCCGAAGTTTGTCCATTGATCAAGCAAATGGGGCCGATTTCAGCCGCCCGGCTAGGAATGTTTCCCCATAAAACATTCACGCGGGTCTTTTTTCGTCAACCATTAGCGCCTATATTCCTA
>JBATYN010000600.1:0-2795 GCA_049674125.1 Pseudolabrys sp.
GCCTGGAGTCGCGAAGACATTGCCGCCCGCGCCGCGCGCGAACTGAAAGACGGCTTCTACGTCAATCTGGGCATCGGCATTCCGACCCTGGTGGCCAACTACATTCCGGCCGGCCTGAAAGTGACCCTGCAGAGCGAGAACGGCATGCTCGGCATGGGGCCGTTTCCCTACGAGGGCGAGGAAGATCCCGACCTGATCAATGCCGGCAAGCAGACCGTCACCGAATTGCCGACCACCAGCTTTTTCTCATCGGCAGATTCATTTGCCATGATCCGCGGCGGCCATATCGACATCGCGCTGCTTGGCGCGATGCAGGTCGCCGAGAACGGCGATCTCGCCAACTGGATGATTCCTGGCAAGATGGTGAAAGGCATGGGCGGTGCCATGGACCTCGTCGCCGGCGTTAAAAAGGTGGTGGTGATCATGGAACACACCGCCAAAGATGAGCCAAAACTCCTTCACAAATGCAACTTGCCGCTCACCGGCGCGGGCGTTGTCGACATGGTGATCACCGATCTCGGCGTGTTCAATATCGACCGCAAGAAGGGTGGCATGACGCTGACCGAGCTTGCACCGGGCGTGACCGTCGACGAGATCACGAAGAAGACGCAGGCGAGCTTCCAGGTCGACCCGAAGTTAAAGCACTGACACCTTAACCGGCTCGTTCGAATCCGCAGTCCAGCGGGGACACTCACGCATGCTCTCCAAAGCCGAACGCAAAAAGGCCGCCGATATTCTGATGGCGGCACAAAAAGAGCGCAAACAGGCGACGCAACTGCACATCACGTTTCCCGATATCACGATCGAGGACTCCTACGCGATCTCGACCGAAGTGGCGCAGCGCAAGATCAAAGCGGGCGCAAAGCTGATCGGCCACAAGGTCGGGCTGACCTCGAAGGCGATGCAGCGGTCCTCGATGATCGACGAGCCAGACTACGGCTATATCCTCGACGATCAGCTGATTGGTGACGGCGCCAAGGTGAAGCACGCGGATTATTGCAAGCCGCGCGTGGAGGTCGAGCTCGCCTTTATCATGGGCAAAAAGCTGCAGGGTCCGGGCGTCGGTCTCGCTGAGGTTTTGCGCGCAACGGAATATGTGGTGCCGGCAATCGAAATCGTCGATGCACGCATTCTGGATCCGCGCAAGATCGTCGATACTGTTGCAGATAACGGCGCGGCTGCCGGAATTGCGATGGGAGGCAGGCCTGTCGGGCCGATGGACGTCGATCTGCGTTGGGTGGGCGGAATCATGTACCGAAATTCCGAAATCGAGGAAACGGGTCTTGCCGCCGGTGTGCTTGGTCATCCTGCACTCGGCGTTGCGTGGCTCGCCAACAAGATCGGTCCGCACGGCCACGCGCTTCAACCTGGACATATCGTCCTTGCGGGTTCCTTCACGCGAGTTGTGTTCGCGCAAAAAGGCGATACGCTTCACGCTGATTTCGGGCCGCTCGGCGGCATTGCCATTCAATTTGTGTGAGCAACGTCATGGTCGAATTCCAACGGAATGCTTTCAAACATGCGCTCAGCCAGGGCAAGCTGCAGATCGGCCTATGGTCGAGCCTTTGCAGCAACATCGCCGCCGAAATCATTTCCGACAGCGGCTTTGACTGGATTCTGCTCGACACAGAGCATTCGCCGAATGAAATTCCCGATCTGGTGACGCAATTGCAGGCTATGCAGCGCGGCACCGCGACACCCATCATTCGTCCGGCATGGAACGACGCCGTGCTGGCCAAGCGCGCGCTTGATATCGGTGCGCAGACCTTGTTGTTCCCTTACGTGCAAAACGTAGAGGAGGCGAAGCGGGCGGTCGCGTCGACGCGTTATCCGCCGCAGGGCATTCGCGGTGTGTCTGTTGCCGCACGTGCGAGCCGGTACGGCCGTGTGCCTGGCTATCTCACCAAGGCAAATGATGAGATTTGCGTGCTTGTCCAAGTTGAAACGCGCACCGCCCTGGACCAGCTCGAAGCGATTGCGAAGGTCGAAGGGATCGATGGTGTATTCATTGGTCCGTCCGACCTTGCCGCTTCGCTCGGCCATCTTGGCAATCCGCAACATGCGGACGCACAGAAGGCGATGCAGGACGCGGTCAAACGCCTCAAGGCGCTTGGCAAACCGGCCGGTATTCTCACCGGAAATGAGGATGAGGCCCGCCGTTACATCGATTGGGGCTACCTGTTTGTCGCGGTAGGCGCCGACGTCGGACTGCTTGCCCGCAACGCGGACGCATTGGCCAAAAAATTCAAGGGCGGCTAGCGCGGGTCAAACTAAACACACTCAATCTTATCAGCCACTTAGCTGCCGGGTCGAACCTTTAGTAGGTCTTGCCGCGTGCAGCTAAAACCTGTCAGAAATGACTGACGAGGGGCTGCTGCGTATGAGTGACGAGATGATCCTCGAGACCGAGGATCTCACGAAAGAGTTTGCCGGCTTCGTTGCCGTCAACGGCGTGAGCCTGCGCGTCAAGCGCGGGACCATTCATGCATTGATCGGGCCGAACGGCGCTGGCAAGACCACATGCTTTAATCTGCTCACCAAATTCTTAAGCCCAACGCGCGGGCGCATCATGTTCAAGGGGCAAGACATCACCGCGATGCAGCCTGCGGATGTCGCGCGGCTCGGATTGGTTCGTTCATTTCAGATCTCCGCGGTTTTCCCGCACATGACGGTGCTCGAAAATGTGCGCATCGCATTGCAGCGCCGGCGCGGTGGTTCATTCGATTTCTGGCGGCCAACCTCAGTGCTCGACAATCTGAATGAGCGGGCGATGGAGCTGATCGCCGATGTCGGTC
>JBATYN010000601.1:0-14551 GCA_049674125.1 Pseudolabrys sp.
GCTTCGCAGCGCTCCTCACCATGAGGGCGGAGAGAGGGAGCGACGGTCGCGGAAGCATTCGAGCGGTTGAAGGGGGCGGGTAGCTTTCAACTTTTGCAGCTAGTCTCCGCCCTCACAAAAAAAGAGCAGGGCCAAAGCCCTGCTCGTTGTACTGATTGGTCCTTTCCCCGTTTATTGCCACGTGGGGCGGCTGCGTTTGACGCGCCGAGGACTTGCTTAACCTCCCAAGACTTGGACCGCAGTATGGAACCGGTCTTGCTGCCGGTATCCGCTCTTACGGACTGGCGCCACGCTAGCCGATCGGCGTCGGCCTGTCATCAATGTTTCTGCTTCAACGTTCGATCACGACCGGGGCGTCGAGCACGATCGGTTCCCCCGCCGGCGGCGTCACGATGACCCGTACGGTCCAGATCCCCGGCACTGCAAGGGCGGCCGCATCAACCAGCCAGCTTCCATCGATCTGTTCGACCGCGGGCCGGTCGGGGGCGTGTGGGCCTCCCATGGGCGCCTTGGGCGGATCGAGACTAAGACGTACGTCCTTTGCCGGGTACCGTGAAAAATCCTCGCGTGATACGCGTATTGTTACAGCTGCATGTCCGGCGCGGCCCGGGTCGATCGTCACGTCCGCCATAGCCTCCTCGGTATGGATGTGAACGTATGCGGCGTCTGGCGGGATGGCTGCAGTTACAGGATGCACGTGCGCGGATGGGGGCAGGGTTCCGAGCATGCCAACGAACAGCAAAACGCAAAGGCCGAGCCCGATTTCGGCGACGCTGTTGCGCGTGAGACCGCGCAGGGCACCCAATTCCGGCAATCGTGGCGTCAGGTAAAAGCGGTTCACCGTGGCGATGGCAACCATCGCGACGAACAGACCGATTTTGAGCGCGACCAATCGCCCAGAGTCGGTTGTCACCAGATCGCGGGGCCCGCCGAGCAAGTTCCAGCTGTTGACGATCCCGCTCGCCAGCAACGCAGCGACGCACAGGATTCCAAGAACAGAAAACCGGTGCGTCATGCGGACGGCAAATTCACGCCACGCCTGCTCATCGGACGAGGCTGCATGCCGTAGTATCAAGGCCAAGGCAGGCAAGCCGCCGAGCCATGCCCCCGCGGCCAGGAGATGGATCACGTCCGAGATGAGGTGGATGTCCCCGGCGGTGCCGGGTGTCGCCCCCGCATGGCCGATGAGTGCGGGCAGAGCCATAAACCCGGCGGCGGCGGCAAGCTGAATCGTCCCTGTCGCGGGCCATGGCAGGAGCAAACCGAGCAGCAGCGCCAGAAGCAGACGCGCGCACCACACGATGCCGAAGCGCGTATCGGCGATCACCGGCCACGCGCCGCCATGCAGACAAACATCGACAAGCGACGCCCCGAGAATGTCGGATGCGAGAAGAACCAGCCACGCTGCGCCTGACAGAATGGCCAGAGCGAGCGCACCCCACGTCGCTATCATGAGCTGGCGGCGCAAATCCGCGAATCCCTTTGGCGCACTTAGACGGGCGGCCGGTCCGGCCACCAGCACCATGATTCCGGCCGTGCCCGCTGCCGTCGCGGTCGCCGCGAGATGGATCCAGCGCGCAAAGACCAGCGGGTCGGCAATCACGGTGCGTTCTCAATAATTGCGCCTATTGTCCGACGCGAAATGTGAAGTCCCCCTCGGTGCGGTGTGTATCCACGGACAGGACTCGCCAGATCACCTTGTACGTTCCCGGCGGCAATGCCTTGAGCGGTACACGCAGCTGGGTGCCGTCGCCAGCGACGCTGGCCTTGCCCGCATTCATCGCCGTGCCCTGCTCATTGCGCACGTCGATCGAACTGAAAGCCTGTTCAAGCTTTTCCGTGAACCAGAGCGTCACTTCCTTCGGAGGCTGGCCAACGGTGCTGCCAACCTTCGGTACAGCGTGGTCGAGATGGGCGTGGGCGAAGGCGCTGGCGGTTGCGACGAGGAGGAGGGCGATGGTTGTGATGACAATGCGCATGGCTAGCGGCCGAAGGCCGGCCTCCCTGTGTTGATGTTGTTTGCGAAAATCGGGCGCCCCAGTGTGTTGGGGAAGATATCGTCGAGGAAGAAGTGCAGTTGTCCGATGACACCAACGCTGGTGCCACTTTGCCGGTTCACCGGGATCATCGCCTCGATCGCCACTTGATACGTGTTCCCGGCATAGATGATGCCCGGATTGATGGTGCCGGTGGTGACCGTGCCGGAGGTCGCCGTATTCGAAACGGGCGTTTGCAACGCAACTTCGACAATCGGGATCAGCCGGTTCACGAAATCGGGCAAGCCGAGATCGACCACGGCGGATTTCAGATAAGGCATGCTGTACTGGAGCGTCGCGCCCCAATTGAGGATGCGCGGATTAAACTCGGTATCGATGGCTTGCTCGCCGGAGTCCGGATCGATCGATGCTGTCGTGACGTGCGAGACGCCCGGAATTGAATAGCCGAACTGTCCCGTAATGGCGAAGGGGCGTGCCCAGTTCAGGCTTGAGGGCAAGTCTCCGAAGCCTTTGCCGAAATAGACCGTCGGCGTGTAAGTCGTGAAGCGTTCGGCGCCCACGTCCTGCGCACCGCTGCCGCCCCATTCTATTTGAAGCCCGACCGACATGACAAACTCATGCTCGGCATTCTTGAACACGCGGTACTTGAACGTCGTTTCCAGATTCTGGAAACCCCGTGCGCCGTTCATGGTCGGGCCGCCGGGGCCGTAGAGCCGCGACCAGGTCGGTGCGAATGAGACGCCGAAATCCTCGGTGATCCGCTTTGAAAACTCGCCCGAGATGTCGAGTTGTTTGAAGGACGGATCGTCGCCGGTTTTCGAGATTGAGACGGTCGGCAGTGCAAGTTCGTCGTTCACGCCGGGGTCGTCGATGGCGAGTGTCGCAGGAAAAAACCGGTTACCGACGATTTCGTGCGCGCGCGCAGGAACGATCGCGGCAAGCGCGGCCGAACCGACGCAGAGCGCCGTGCGCAAATTGCGGGACAACATTGGAAAGACTCCGTTTCGCTATGACTGCATAAAAGGCCGCGATGAGCGGCTATGGCGTCACGCGAAAGACGGAGGACCACGGGCGAAGTGGGAATAAGCGGCAGCTGAATCGTGTCGTGCAAAGTTACCCGGGCGAAGCACGAGCAGGACGTCTGCGGGGCGAAGCTGACCGAGCAAGGCCGCATCCACCGCTGGCGGCGCCGCAGCGCTGCACAAATTACAGTGGTCGCAGGCGTGAGCGGGCAGGAGATGCGATTGATCGGGCGCCGGATCGGACGGTCCCGTGCCAGCGTCACTGTGACAAATGATGCTGAAAGGATCGGGCGTCCCTCCGGCTTGTGCCGGTGCGACGACCCCCCACAGAATCGTGTGCAGGGCGATCGCAATGACCGCTGTAAAGCTGATGCCCTGTTTGATCCGCGCCCGCATAGGCCGATGACCCAATCCCCGGAGATCGAAATCTCCCACTGTCTAAGAACGCCTGCAACAGCCAAATATTCCCGAAAAACGTGGCGTTTCAGCCATTTCCGCCCGGAAGTTAAGCCAAATTTCACTCCTGGATTCGTATGGTTAACCCAGTCTGAACAGGCTGGCGACCTGAAACAGGGGGCGTGACATGTGCGGGATCGCTGTTGCGATCGATTGGCCGGAAGCCGAAGCCACGGTCGGGCGCCTGATCGACGGCATTTTGCATCGTGGCGACGTGACCGACCCGGTCGCGGTTCTGCGCAAAGACACCGCCATGGCGACGCGCCGGCTTCGCATTGTCGATGCCGAGCACGCCGTCCAGCCTCAGGTCTCGTTCAATTCGCGCCTTGCGATCGCCTTCAACGGTGAGATCTACAACTACCTCGAATTGCGGCGTGAGCTCATCGACCTCGGCGTCGAATTCAAAACCGAATCCGATACCGAAGTTCTGGCCAACGCGCTGCAAGTGTGGGGTTATCGTGCGCTCGAGAGACTCGTCGGCATGTATGCGTTTGTCGCGGTCGATCTGGCAAACGGGGAATTTCTCGCAGCCCGCGACCCGTTCGGGGTCAAGCCGCTGTACATCATTCAATCCGGCACACGTTATCTTTTCTGCTCGGAGATGCGGCCGCTGCTGAAAACCATACCGGTGGGCGATGTCATGTTGCTGCCGCCGGGTTATGCGCTGTCTCGCAAAACCTGCGCGCGCTTCAAATCGCCGATTTACCCGCGCGCCGATGTGCCGGTGCATCACGACCCGCATAAGCTCGACAGCATCCTGTCGGCGGCTGTGCAGTCGCGCTTGCCGGCCGGCTTGCCGGTCGCGACGTTGTTCAGCGGCGGGATCGACAGCACACTGATTGCCCATTATGTGCGGCAATTCCGCCCCGAGGCGCCCGGCTATTTCGTCGGCGGCGAGGCCGCGCCGGACTATCGCTATGCCGCCGAATATGCCGATCGAACCGGCTTCGATTTGCGCATGGTCCCATTCGAACCGGACAGCGACGAGGTATTTTCCTCGATCGGTCATGTGGTCGAGGTCACAGAATCCTTCGAACCCAATCTTGTGCGCGGCGCCGTCTGCTCGCTGCTTGCGGCCGAGCAAATGCACCGCGACGGTTTTCGCGTCGCGCTGTGCGGGGAGGGCGCTGACGAACTTTTCTGCGGCTACCCGCCGCTTGAGGTTGCCTTTCATCAAAGCGACGCGGATGGCCGTCCTGTCCGGGACGAATGCCTTGATTTGATGCATCGCGTGAGCCTGCAACGCGTCGACCGCTGTTCGATGCGTCATCAAGTCGAAACGCGCGAACCGTTTCTCGATCCGTCGGTCGTCAAATATGCGTTGAACGTCGATGCAGCTGCGCTGGTGCGCGAGGTCGACGGCTTGCCGCGCGGCAAAGCGGCGCTGCGCGATCTCTACGATCTTTATCCCGATACGTTACCGTTGGCGATCCGCGACCGGACGAAAGTGCCGTTTGGAGAGGGCGCCGGTCTCGACGTTTCGCCGCAGGATTCGGGCTGGAAGGCGCGCTTCAACGAGGCGATATCCGACGCCGACCTGGTCGAAGGGCAGCGGCAGTTCGACGGCTTCAATGTTCAGTCCAAGGAAGAGCTTTTTTATATCCGCAAGCTGGGGCAAGCGATCGACATTTCGCGCGTGCCACATTTGCGGGACCGTGCGTGGATTTCCTTCCCCGTCCTGCAAAACCTGCAAAAGCTCAAGGCCTTCGCGCATTTCAGTCTATAAGCAAACCATCCGGTCATTCCGGATCGCCGCTCCGCAATGTCCGCAATGACGATAAAATAGAAACTCTTGTCTTTTCGCGGCTGATCCGCTTTCTCTGAGCTTGTCGTCCCCGAATCCTGCAAGGCATCCATGCGCCTGTCCCGCTATTTTCTGCCCATCCTGCGCGAGACCCCGAAAGAGGCGGAAATCGTCTCGCATCGACTGATGCTGCGCGCCGGCATGATGCGGCAGGAAGCCGCCGGCATTTATGCCTTCCTTCCGCTCGGCGTTCGTGTGCTGCAAAAGATTTGCCAGATCGTGCGCGAGGAGCAGAACCGCGCCGGCGCCATCGAAGTGTTGATGCCCACGATTCAGTCGGCCGACCTCTGGCGCGAGAGCGGACGCTACGATGCCTACGGAAAGGAGATGTTGCGCATCAAGGATCGCCATGAGCGCGACATGCTCTATGGGCCGACCAACGAGGAGATGATCACGGAAATCTTCCGTGCCTACGTCAAGTCATACAAGGACCTGCCGCTCAATCTCTATCACATCCAGTGGAAATTCCGCGACGAGGTCCGCCCGCGCTTTGGCCTGATGCGTGGCCGCGAATTCCTGATGAAGGATGCTTATTCATTCGATCTCGACCAGGCGGGCGCGACGCATTCCTACAACAAGATGTTCGTCGCCTACTTGCGCACCTTCGCGCGCCTGGGTCTCAAATCAATTCCAATGCGCGCGGAGTCAGGACCTATTGGTGGAAATCTGTCGCACGAATTCATCATCCTCGCGCAAACCGGCGAGTCGGAAGTCTTTTGTCACAAGGATTATCTTGACATGAGCGTGCCGTCGGCGGACGTGAATTTCGACGACGTCGCTGGACTGCAAGGCATTGTCGACAAATGGACGTCGCAATATGCCGCGACGTCCGACATGCACGATGCGGCGGCCTTTGCGAAAGTGGCGGCCGACAAGCAGGTGTCGGCGCGCGGCATCGAGGTCGGCCATATATTTTATTTTGGCACCAAGTATTCCGAGCCGATGAAGGCGACGGTGACCACGCAAGACGGCAAAGACGTGCCGGTGCACGGTGGTTCTTACGGCATCGGTCCGAGCCGGCTGGTTGCCGCGATTATCGAAGCGTCGCATGACGATGCGGGCATCATCTGGCCCGAGCCGGTGGCGCCGTTCAAGGTCGCGATCCTCAACCTGAAGCAGGGAGCGTCCGAAACAGATACCGCTTGCGAACAACTTTACCGCGACCTCACTGCCAAGGGAGTCGAGGTGCTCTACCATGACCTCGATGAGCGTCCGGGGGCCAAATTCGCCGCGGCCGACCTGATCGGTGTCCCATGGCAGGTCCTGGTCGGCCCGCGTGGGCTGGCGGAGGGCAAGCTCGAGGTCAAAAAACGCGCCGATGGCAGCCGGGAAAACCTTACTCCCGCCGCGGTGCTGGATCTGTTATCGCGCTAGCTCTTATCGTCATGGCCGGGCGCCGAAAGTGTGGCATCTTGATCCAAGAATCCTGTGTGTCGCCAAGGGCTTTGCTCTCGCGCCACCGGCACGAATCCGCCAGAATCTAATGTGAACAGTCGAACGCGGGAACAAATCTTCAATGACCGAGCCCAACGGGACGCGGCCCTTCTCCCCGTTCGAGTGGATGCTGTCGCTGCGCTACTTACGGGCGCGGCGCAAGGAAGGATTCATCTCGGTAATTGCCGGGTTTTCCTTCCTCGGCATCATGCTCGGCGTTGCAACGCTCATTATCGTCATGGCGGTGATGAATGGCTTTCGCAAAGAGCTGCTCGACAAAATTCTCGGCCTTAATGGCCATTTGCTGATCCAGCCGCTGGAAAAGCCTCTCACGGATTGGGAGGAGGTCGCCGCGCGCGTTGCCGGTGTGCCGGGCATCCGGCTGGCAGCGCCAATCGTCGAAGGACAGGCGCTCGCGTCTTCGCCGTTCAACGCCGGCGGCGTCCTGATCCGCGGCATTCGGCTGAAAGATCTCGAAGGGCTGCCTTCCGTCGCCAACAACATCAAGCAGGGCACACTCAAGGGCTTCGACGATGAGCAGGGGGTTGCGATCGGACGCCGGCTCGCCGACCAGCTTTCGCTGCGCTCGGGCGACAACATCACGCTGGTGGCGCCGCGCGGCGCGGTGACGCCCATGGGCACGACTCCGCGCATCAAGGTCTACAAGATCGCCGCGGTGTTTGAGATCGGCATGTCGGAATACGACAACGCGATGGTGTTCATGCCGCTGAAGGAAGCGCAGGCTTACTTCAATCGTGCCGGTGACGTCACGGCTATCGAGATTTACACCGACAATCCCGATCGCGTCGACCGCTATCGCAAGGCGGTGCAGGATGCCGCGCAACGGCCGATCTTCATGATCGACTGGCGGCAACGCAATGCGACCTTCTTCAACGCGCTTCAGGTCGAGCGCAATGTGATGTTTTTAATTCTGACGCTGATTGTCCTCGTCGCAGCGCTCAACATCGTTTCCGGCCTGATCATGCTGGTGAAGGATAAAGGCCAGGACATCGCCATCTTGCGCACCATGGGCGCCACCCAAGGCGCCATCATGCGTGTATTCCTGATCACCGGCGCCTCGATCGGCGTCGTTGGCACCATTGTCGGCTTCCTCCTGGGCGTGATCATTTGCCTCAATATTGAGAGCATCCGGCAATTCCTGTCCTGGCTCACGAATACCGAGCTGTTCTCGCCGGAGCTTTATTTCCTCTCGCATCTGCCGGCCGACATGGATTCCGGTGAGACCACGGCGGTTGTCGTTATGGCGCTCATGCTTTCGCTGCTTGCCACGCTTTATCCGTCGTGGCGCGCGGCTCGCCTCGATCCGGTGGAGGCGCTGCGCTATGAGTGAGACCTTTACCGCCGTGGAAGTGGAGGCGGAGCAGCAACGGCCACAACCGCAGCAGGCCGAGGACGTTCCGATCCTGTTTCTGCATGATGTCGAACGCCACTACCGGCAGGGCGATGAAACGGTCCATGTGCTCAATGGCGTCGAACTCGCGCTCTGGAGCGGGCAATCGGTGGCGCTGGTAGCCCCGTCCGGCGCCGGCAAGTCGACACTCCTGCACATCGCCGGCCTGCTCGAGCACCCTGACCATGGCGACGTCTATATTGACGGCCGCTCGACGGCGATTTTGCCCGACCACGAGCGCACCCGGATCCGCCGCAACGAGATCGGCACCGTCTACCAGTCCCATCATCTGCTGCCGGAATTTTCGGCGCTGGAGAACGTGCTGCTGCCGCAGATGATCCGCGGTCTCAAGCGTTCGGACGCCAAAACGCGCGCCGTCGAGCTCCTCGAGTATCTGGGCCTGGCCGGACGCCTGAATCATCGTCCGGCGGAGCTGTCCGGCGGTGAGCAGCAACGTGTCGCAATTGCGCGCGCAGTCGCAAATGCGCCCCGCATCCTCCTCGCCGACGAACCGACGGGTAATCTGGACGTGCACACTGCGGAGCACGTTTTCAGCGCGCTGTCGCAGCTCGTGAGTGCCTCGGGCCTTGCCGCCATTATCGCGACCCACAACATGGATCTCGCGGCCCGTATGGACCGCCGGGTGACGTTGCGGGAAGGGAAGATCGTCGAGATGGAGTGAGGCGCGCTGCTTGGTGTGAGACCGCCTTCTGCCGAAAACGCCATGCGTATCCTCAGTTTTTAGCTGAGGATATCTACCCAATATATTGATAATATTATAATATCCTAGATTTGGCGTTGCCCTTGACTCAGGAACAAAAACTGAACTATGTTCTCTCTCTGTTCCGGGGAGAGAATTATGAAAGCCGTGGTCAAAGCAGTGATCCAGGAGGCCGCCGCACTGGCCTCGCTGTCGTTGTTTGTCGGAATGATCGCCATCTGGACGCAAGTACTCGGCAACCTGTGACCGCCCAGTTGCCGTGGCATTTCATCCGTCATGCCCGGCCCCGTGCCGGGCATCCACGTCTTTAGCCGCGTGCCCATCCGAAGGCGTGGATGGCACCGGAAGTCGGGCTTGCCCGACTTCCGCGTAATAATGAGTCGCAAGTCGGATACATCCGACTTGCGATGACAAGTCCGGCCATGACGCAATGCGGCCCCTGCGAAAAGCGGGCATAGCGTCGCCGGTGATGTCGTTCGCAGTAGACGCGGGCGCACAGTGTCCCCACTCTGGAGGCCACAAGGAATCACCAATGGCCGGCCTCGATTTCGTGCACTTGCACGTGCACTCGTCGTATTCGCTGCTGGAAGGCGCGCTGACGATTGCGCGCCTCGCAGAGCTTGCAAAAGCCGATCACCAGCCAGCGCTGGCCCTCACGGACACCGACAACATGTTCGGAGCGCTGGAATTCTCCGAGAAGCTCGCGGGCTACGGCATCCAGCCGATTGTGGGCTGCGCGCTTGCCGTCGATTTTGGCGACACCGACCATGGGTCTCGCAACGCAAATGCCCAGCCCGAGCGTGCGCGGGTCGTGCTGCTGGCCGCGCACACCGAGGGTTACCGCAGCCTCATGCGGCTCAACTCACGGGCCTTCCTCGATACGCCGTCGAACGAGCCGCCGCGGCTCAAGCTTGATTGGCTGGACGGCGAGACAGCGGGCATCATTGCGCTCACCGGCGGTCCGGGCGGGCCATTGGACGGTGCCATCGCTGCCGGTCAAAGCCATCTCGCGGCAACGCGCCTCGATGCGCTGCTCAAGCTTTTCGGCGACCGGCTTTACATCGAACTGCAGCGTCACGGCACGACGGATGAGCGCCGCGCCGAGCCAATGTTGATCGATTTTGCCTACGGCAAAAGCGTGCCGCTCGTCGCCACAAACGAGGCTTACTTTGCGACGGTGCAAGATCATGAGGCCCACGATGCGCTGATCTGCATTGCCGAAGGCCGGCTGCTTGCCGAAAGCGACCGCCGCCAGCTGACGGCGGAACATCGTTTCAAGAGCCGGGCCGAGATGGTCGCACTCTTCGCCGATCTGCCTGAGGCGACGGCCTCGACGGTCGAGATCGCACAACGCTGCGCGTTCCGCCCGCGCACCCATCAACCGATCCTCCCGCGGTTCTCGGTCGGCGATAATGGCAGCGCGCCCGATGAAGCGAGCGAACTGCGCAAGCGTGCAGAAGAGGGGCTTGAACGCCGCCTCGAAACCGCGGGCGTTGCACCCGGCCACACCGTCGACGAATACCGCGAACGGCTTGATTTCGAGCTCGGCGTCATCGGGGGGATGAAATATCCGGGTTACTTCCTCATCGTTTCCGACTTCATCCAATGGGCGAAGAAACAAGGCATTCCCGTTGGTCCAGGCCGCGGATCGGGCGCGGGGTCGCTCGTTTCATACGCGTTAACGATCACCGATCTCGACCCCATTCGATTTGGCCTGCTGTTTGAGCGCTTCCTCAATCCCGAACGCGTATCGATGCCGGACTTCGATATCGATTTCTGCCAGGACCGCCGCGACGAGGTGATCCGCTACGTGCAGGAGCGCTACGGCCGCGATCAAGTCGCGCAGATCATTACCTTCGGTACGCTGCAAGCGCGGGGCGTGCTGCGTGACGTCGGCCGCGTCCTGCAAATGCCCTATGGACAGGTCGACAAGCTCTGCAAGCTGGTGCCGCAAAACCCGGCCGCGCCGGTCTCGCTCAAGCAGGCGATCGAGGGTGAGCCGCGCCTCCAAGCCGAACGTGATGGCGATGCGGTGGTCAAGCGCGCCTTCGACATCGCGCAGAAACTCGAAGGGCTCAATCGCCACGCTTCAACACATGCCGCAGGCATCGTGATCGGAGACCGCCCGTTGTCAGAACTGGTGCCGCTCTACCGCGATCCGAAATCCGACATGCCGGTCACCCAGTTCAACATGAAATGGGTGGAGCAGGCGGGGCTGGTGAAGTTCGACTTCCTCGGCCTGAAGACGCTGACGGTCCTGCAAACGGCTGTTGCACTGGTCAAACGGCGTGGCATCGATATCGATCTTGCCGCGATCCCGCTCGATGACAAAGGCACTTACGACCTGCTGGCCCGCGCTGAAGCTGTCGGGGTCTTCCAACTGGAAAGCGCGGGCATGCGGCGCGCGCTCCTCGACATGCGGCCGGATCGCTTCGAGGACATCATCGCGCTGGTCGCGCTCTACCGGCCAGGCCCAATGGCGAACATCCCGACATATTGCGCGCGCAAGCACGGCATGGAGCAGCCGGATTATATCCATCCCAAGCTCGAGCCGATCCTGCGCGAAACCTTCGGCGTCATCATTTACCAGGAACAGGTGATGCAGGCCGCGCAGATCCTTGCGGGCTTCACGCTCGGCCAGGCGGATCTGCTCCGGCGTGCCATGGGCAAGAAGATCCGGAAAGAAATGCAGGCGCAGCGCAAAGATTTCGTCTCCGGCTGCCTGGAAAACGGCGTCGAACGGCATCAGGCCGACGCCATCTTCGACTTGCTCGAGCGCTTCGCCGAATACGGCTTCAACAAAAGCCACGCCGCGGCCTATGCACTGGTCGCCTATCAGACCGCCTATATGAAGGCGAACTTCCCGGTCGAATTTCTGGCGGCGACCATGACGCTCGACATGGGAAATACCGACAAGCTTGCCGAATTCCGCGCCGAGGCCGAGCGCCTCGGCATTCGCGTCGACCCGCCGTCGATCAATCGCTCGGCTGTCGATTTCGAAGTGGATGGCAACACGATTATCTATGCGCTTGCTGCACTCAAAGGTGTCGGCAAACAGGCGGTGGAAGCGATCATCGCCGCGCGTGACTCGGGCGACTTCGCCGATCTCGCCGACTTTGCGGCGCGTGTTAATCCGCGCGCTGTGAACAAACGCGTGCTCGAGAGCCTCGCCGCTGCCGGTGCCTTCGATACGTTTGAGCGAAATCGCGCGCGCGTCTTTGCCGTCCTCGATGCGGTTCTCGCCCGCGCGCAACGCAGCCATGAAACTGCAGCAGTCGGCCAAAGTGAATTGTTCGGCGGCGGTGGCACGCGCGAACAGATCGCGCTGCCGCAGATCGAGGCGTGGCTGCCAGCCGAGCGGTTGCGCCGCGAATATGAAGCGGTCGGTTTCTTTTTGTCCGGCCATCCGCTCGATGATTATGCTGCGGTGCTCAAGAAGTTGCGCGTGCAGCCTTGGGCGGAATTTGCGCGCGCGGTGAAGGCCGGCGCGACGGCGGGCCGTGTTGCCGCAACCGTCGTTTCGCGCACCGAGCGGCGTACGCGCACCGGCAGCAAGATGGGAATCATCGGTCTGTCCGATCCGAGCGGGCATTTCGAAGCGGTGATTTTTTCGGAAGGTCTGGCCGAGCATCGCGATCTGCTCGAACCTGGAACTGCTGTCTTGCTGTTTTTGTCGGCGGAGGTGCAAGGCGATGAGGTGCGCGCGCGCATCCAGTCGGCGGAACCGCTCGACGATGCCGCAGCCAATTTGCAGAAGGGATTGCGGGTATTCCTGCGCGATGGCGCACCGCTTGACGCGGTTGCGAAGCGGCTGGAACCGGCAACGCAGGGCGGGCATTCCCGATCAGGGCAAGGAAGTATGCGGGCGCCGGCCAGTGGCGACGGCGAAGTGAGTGTGGTGCTGCTGCTCAACCGCGGCACCGAAGTGGAGGTGAAGCTGCCGGGCCGCTTCAAGGTCTCACCGCAGATAGCCGGCGCCATCAAGGCTGTGCCGGGCGTGGTGCAGGTCGAGGCGCTGTAGCTCGCTGTTTCGTTTTGCCTGACCCGCCCTCATCCTGAGGAGCGCCCGTAGGGCGCGTCTCGAAGGATGGGGCTTCCACATGCTTCGAGACGCGTCGCTTCGCGACGCTCCTCAGCATGAGGTATCGAGAGCTGGTGTCATGCTCACCAATATCGGGCGTGCTAGGATTTATTTTGCGAGATCCGAGGCCTGCCTCTCATGCCCGAGTACAGCCCCTCACGCCGCGACATACTGAAAACCGCCGTCGCGGTGCCGCTTGTCTATGCCTCGCCGTTGCGCGCGGCCTCGTCCCCGGCGCAAGCGATCACGCCGGCGCTGATTGCCGCTGCGACGAAAGAAAGCCAGCTCACCTGGTATACTTCGGCGGATCTGCAGCTCGCGGAGAAGGTCGGCAAGACGTTCGAACAGAAATTCACCGGTATCCGCGTTCGCGTCGAACGCGCCGGCGGTGAGCGGATTTTCTCACGTGTTGCGCAAGAATATGCCTCCGGCCTGCATGTCGCCGATGCGGTGAGCACGGGCGACGCCGCACAATTTCTGGCCTGGAAACGGCAGGGACTGCTCGCGTCTTATGTGCCTGAGGATGTCGCGAGACATATTCCGGCCGAGCATCGCGATCCCGACGGGCTTTATGCAACGGTGCGCTCGTCGCTTTGCGTGGTGGCCTATAACACTGATCTCGTGAAGCGCGAGGAAGCTCCGAAAAGTTTTTCCGATCTGCTCGAGCCGAAATGGAAAGGCAAAATCGTCAAGGCGCATCCGAGCTACAGCGGCACAATCATGACGTCGACGTACCAGATGGTGCGGGAGCTCGGCTGGGGTTATCTCGAGAAGCTCGCGCAGCAGCAAGTGCTCCAGATCCAGTCGGCGACCGACACGCCCAAGAAGATCGTGCTTGGCGAGCGGCCGGTGATGGCGGACGGCAACGAGTCGAACGTTCTGCTCCTCAAAGAAAGCGGCAAACCGATCGAAGTGGTCTATGCAACCGAGGGCAGCCCTTCGATTGTGCAGCCCTCGGCGATTTTTGTCAGCGCGCCGCACCCGAACGCTGCGCGGCTATTCCAGAATTATTTATTCAGCGTCGAAGGACAGGAGCTTTTCGTCAACGAGGGCGCCCTGCGCTCGGTGCACGCGCTGGTGAAGGACAAGCCAGGCCGCACTCCTTTGTCGGCGATCAAGGTGTGGAAGGACGATCCCGCGGCAGTCGAAACGCAGGGCGAGGAAATCAAGCGCCATTACTCGCAAATTTTTCACGTGTAAGCGGCAGGAGGCGAGCGGCGGCAGGGCAGGTTGAAACACACGTGCGGAACTTTGGCTGCCGGTGTTTAACCACTCGCTGTGAAATCCCGCATTTTGTCGTTTCTAGCAAAGCCATCGCCGCGCGTGCCCAAGCAATTCCAACCGCAATTTCTGAAATTCGTACGGGTTCGAGAGTTCAGAGGAGTGGATTGGCGGTGCGGATATTTTCAAGTCGCGCGCTCATCGCAGCTTTCATTGTTTTTGGAAGCGGCGTGGCGATGGCGCAGGACATGACGGTCGCCTCGATGCTGAAGGACGGCTACGCAATCGTCGGCATTATTCCGTCGTCGGCTGGACCGGGCATATTCCTGAAAAAGGGTGACGCTCTCATGGCCTGCTTTGTTGCGGAGACGCCAAGCTCTCCGAGTATCGCCACGAAATACTGC
>JBATYN010000602.1:0-2159 GCA_049674125.1 Pseudolabrys sp.
GTATGCAATGGACCGATGAAGGCATTGTGATCGGCGTCAAACGTCACGGGGAAGCGAACGCCATCCTCGAATTGATGACGCGGGAGCATGGGCGCCATCTTGGTCTTGTGCGTGGAGGCTTCGGCTCACGGCTCAAGCCGGTTCTGCAACTCGGCAACAGCGTGAGCGCGGGCTGGCGGGCGCGACTTGATGAGCATCTCGGCAACTATACCGTTGAGGGTCTGCATTTGCGGGCGGCGAGTTTCTTTTCGTCACCCCATGCAATTTACGGCGTCAGCCATCTCGCCGCGCTGATGCGGCTATTGCCGGAACGCGATCCACATGCCGGGCTCTTCGAGGCACTCGACGGAATTCTGGGCCATCTCGACGATGCGGCAATCGCCGCGCCGATGGTGGTCCGCTTCGAATTGCAGCTTCTGTCTGAGCTCGGTTTCGGTCTGGATCTCGATCGATGCGTGGCAACCGGCGTTTCCGATGACCTCATTTATGTTTCGCCTAAGTCCGGGCGAGCGGTTTCACGTGCTGCCGGTGAGCCATGGGCAGACAAAATGATGCGGCTACCGGCATTCTTGCGAGAGCACGATGCGCTGCCGGCCGGCCGTGATCTCACCGACGGTTTCGCGCTCACCGGGTACTTTCTGACTCGTCACGCGCTTGAGCCGCGCGGGCTAGCGCTCGGTGACGAGCGCGCGCATTTTATTGCCGCGCTCAGCCGGGCTTTGCCGAGCGTTGCCTAGCTCACCACCAATAGCGCCGCCGATATGGGCCGCCGTGGTAGTAGGGGCCATCGCCGGTCCGCCAGCATCCGCGGCGCCAGCCGCAGCCGTATGGCCCGCAGCGCCAAACGCGGCGACAGACATAAGCGACATCCTGAGCGAGGGTCGTGCCATCGAGCGAGGTCCGAATTCCGGCCGGCGTCGTTATCGTCATGGCGTCGGCGCGATTCGGGACGAATGAGCCCCCGGCGAGAATGGCGAGCGTCGCAGCAGTCGCAAGAGCAATCCGGCGCATTTCTTTCTCCACACAAATAGATGCGTCGCCCCGCACAGTTGTTCATTAATTATGACAATCAGGGCATCCAAGTTCCCAAATAGTACCTGGGAAAGTCCGAAGAATAGATGGCCGACGCCTTCATCGCTTGTTCATCGCGGGACAACCGATTAGCTATCGAGCATGGGAAAGCGACTGATTCCCCCGGACAAGGGCGCGGTTGAGGAAGTCGCGCTGCGCGAAGCGCTGGAGGAGCGCTATCTCGCCTACGCTCTTTCCACCATCATGAATCGGGCACTCCCCGATGCGCGTGACGGCCTCAAGCCCGTGCATCGCCGCATCCTTTACGGGATGCGGCTGCTGCGGCTCGACCCGGGGGCCGCCTTCAAAAAGTCAGCCAAGGTCGTCGGCGATGTGATGGGCAACTTCCATCCGCACGGCGATCAGGCAATTTATGATGCGCTGGTGCGCCTCGCGCAGGACTTCGCCCAGCGCTATCCGTTGGTCGATGGGCAGGGGAATTTTGGAAATATCGACGGCGATAACGCTGCCGCCATGCGCTACACCGAGGCGCGGCTCACGGAAGTCGCGCGGCTGCTGATCGATGGCATTGACGAGGATGCGGTCGACTTCCGCCCCAGCTACGACGGCACCAGTGAAGAGCCGATCGTGCTGCCGGCGGCGTTTCCCAATCTGCTCGCCAACGGCTCGCAGGGCATTGCGGTGGGCATGGCGACCTCGATCCCGCCGCACAATGCCGCGGAACTATGCGATGCGGCGTTGTTTCTGATCGACAACCCTAAGGCGCGCAGCCGGACGTTGCTCAAATACGTCAAAGGCCCTGATTTTCCGACGGGCGGTGTCGTCGTCGATACGCCGGAGACAATCGCCGAAGCCTACAATACGGGCCGAGGCTCGTTTCGCGTGCGCGCACGATGGAAGCAGGAAGACACCGGTCGCGGCACCTATGTGATCGTCATCAGCGAAATGCCGTGGTTGGTTCAGAAGTCGCGCCTGGTTGAGAAGCTCGCTGAATTGATCAACGAGAAAAAATTACCGCTGGTCGCCGATGTGCGCGATGAATCGGCTGAAGACGTCCGGCTTGTGATCGAGCCGCGCTCGCGGTCTGTCGATGCCGAGTTGCTCTTGGAATCGCTGTTCAAGCTCAC
>JBATYN010000603.1:0-1929 GCA_049674125.1 Pseudolabrys sp.
AACAACTGAAAGCTTCATGGATTTCTCCCCACTCGATTTTTGATCGATCTCGCCTGAGAACTAAACCCAAGCTAGTCGACTTCTTTCATCATCGGATTGCTTGGCAGTTTTCTGCAAGGCCGAGTTTTGCCCCTGCGATCAAGTGTTAGTGACGACAATACTACTGGAGCGACTCGAAGAGGCGCATGCCGACTAGTGGCACTTAGCAGTTTGTGCGCTGCACATTTCCACCTTTCAGCCAAAGTGGACATCGGCGCACCCCCCTCTAATATCCTGGTCTAAAGCAATATTGTTCTCCGTCTTGAGCCCTGAGGTTACTCAATGAAAACGATGGTCCTTTTCCGAGCAGGTATAGCGGCGCTATCGCTGCTAGCGTCCGCTGCTTTGGCGGCAGATTTCCCCGCTCCAAAGCAGGGCAACTGGGTTGCGCGCGATTTCCGATTCCACACCGGCGAGGTGGCGTCGGAGCTTAAACTGCACTACACGACAATCGGTGATGCATCAGGAATACCGGTAGTAGTGCTGCACGGAAGCGGCGGTTCAGCAAAAAGCATGCTCACACCGGCATTCGCCGGCGAACTGTTCGGGAGCGGTCAACCCCTCGATGCAACGAAGTATTTTGTCATTATTCCCGACGCACTAGGGCACGGCGACAGTTCGAAGCCGTCGGATGGCCTCAAAACAAAATTTCCGCACTACGATTACGCCGACATGGTGGACGCACAATATCGATTGATATCCGAAGGATTGGGAATTCGGCACGTACGATTGATCGTAGGCAATTCAATGGGCGGTATGAACACCTGGTTGTGGGGTGAGAAGTATCCTCGTTTCATGGATGCGCTGGTGCCCATGGCATCTCAACCGACCGCAATGGCGAGCCGTAATTGGATGCTTCGGCGGATGATGCTTGAATCTATTCGCCGCGATCCAGAGTACAATAACGGAGACTACACGCAGCAGCCGCACTCGATGAAGCTTGCCAGCACCTTTTTTGGCATTGCGACGGCCGGTGGCACATTAAACTATCAAAAGAAGTCGTCCACTCGACAAAAGGCAGACAATTTGGTCGACGCCCGATTGGCATCACCGATGACCGCCGACGCAAATGATTTCCTGTGGCAGTGGGACTCTTCAGCCGATTACGACGCGGCACCGGATCTCGATAAAATTGAGGCGACGGTGCTCGCGATCAATTCTGCCGACGACGAGCGTAACCCGCCGGAGACCGGAATCATGGTTGAGGCGTTAAAGCACGTAAAAAACGGCAAATTATTTCTGATCTTGGCCAGCGATGAAACAAGCGGCCATCTCACCACGGGAAACGCGAAGTTCTATTCCCGGGAACTAATGAAGCTGCTGGAAAAAACGCCTCGACAAGGCATGTAGTGGCTTCGCGGCTGTCAGCGCGCCTCTGGCATAAGGCGCTCGCGCTCAACGCGGGCGCTCAAAATAATCAATATCGGGGAGACAACAATGCCCATCGAAATTAGACGACAGATTGTCAAACAAATGTCGCGCCGCGCTGTGCTGGGAACGGCGGCTGCGATGGCCGCAACTCCGGCACTTGCCGCAGGGTGCCTGATTGGACCGCCGGCGCATGAAAAGGGCCCGAAAGTCTGGATGGACATGGACCAGGTCGAGCTCGATGCGGCCTATGATCAAGCTGCATACGCGCCACTCATTGGCCAAATCCAGAAGCGGTTTGCCACGAGCAGTGAGACGACACGCGCCCGTCTCGGTACACCGAAGCGGCTAACTTACGGACCGACACCAATCGAAGCACTCGATTTATACCCAGCAAAAATGTCCAACGCACCTATTTTCATATTCATCCACGGTGGCAGATGGCTTTTCGGTAAGTCAAAAGATTACGGCTTCCCCGCCGATCTATTTGTCAATGCGGGAGTCAATTACCTCGTGCTGGAC
>JBATYN010000604.1:0-2810 GCA_049674125.1 Pseudolabrys sp.
TTGGCACAAAGCGGACATTACATAGTGCACTGCACATGTCCGTTTTCGGGGGTAAAGCGGACTTCACGAAAATGGATAGGCCGCCCTTGTGAGCGGCCTATTTAATTCGTTTTGTTTCTCAATAGAGAATCAGTCGCAGACTCGAACGCGTCTTAAGATCCTGCGGCCATACCCGTCGACGATCCACTGGCGCTGTATGTAGCAACCGCCCGCTGCGTAAGCATACGGTCCATCGCCGTAGTCATACGCATACGGTCCGTAGCCGTAATAGCCGCCATAGTAGGGAGCAGCGCCGAGCGCTAATCCAGTGCCTACGCCCAGACCGAAGCCGCCCCAACCCCAACCGCCACCATGGCCGCCCCAATGACCGCCGCCGCCATGCCAGTGTTGAGCACTGGCAGAGCCAGGAACCGCTATTGTAGCTCCTGCAACAACAAGCACCGCTGCTGCTGCAACTTTCAATCTTTGTAATGTTTGGCGCATAATTTCCTCCACGGTTTTTTCGCTGCACTTCTCTCTGTTCACTAGCTGCACTTCTCTCTGTTCACTAATTGCGTCGCCGCAGAAGTCGTTCCCGGAACCCGTGCTAAAGCTCGCCGCGGTCAAATCGGATGCGCCAAGCTAGAGTTCCCTCAATGGAACGCCGCTCGTGACGTTGCGTTATCTCCCCCGTTTGGAGAAACAATTTGCGAATGCCAATTTTCACTTATTTTTTTGTCGTGGGCTGCGTGCTCACGCATTTTGTATCCTCCCATTCATGCACTTTGTGCGGAATTCGCGATGTCCACTATTGGCACAAAGCGGACATGCGCTTGTGCGCTGCCCATGTCTGCTTTTGACCCAGAGCGGACATCGCGACGGTGCGAGCTCACGGTCGAGTGGCCTGCGGCGCGCCTTTATGACCTCATGCCCAATGTTTGGGCTTAGAGACATATCCGTTGGCGCGTAAGCATGAGGATATGCGACTAAGCGACCTCAACTATAAGGTCTATCGTGCCTCCAGTGGTGCATCCTCCTTTTGGCGGTGGGAAGTATTTCACAAGAAGCGCCGCGCAGTCCCATTAAAATCGGGATTTGTTTATGGAACAGTGGCCGATGTTAAGATGCGAGCATCAGATGAGATGTTGAAATTGGCCGATACGGAAAAAAAGCGCCCTCAAAAGAAAAACTGACCGCCGTACTATTTTTTTCGAAGTAACGAATTGATCTTTTGCATCAGCCGGTCAAATTCGATGGGTTTGGTATCAAACTCGTCGCACCCTGCCGCCAGGGCTTTTTCGCGCGATCCCGCCATAGCATGTGCAGTCAACGCGATAATTGGAATTTCACGCGTCTTCTGATCGGCTTTAAGTCGGCTGGTCGCTTGCCAGCCGTCCACCACGGGTAGATCGAGATCCATTAGGATGACGTCGGGCATCTCGGCGATGGCTTTGTGGCATCCAACTTCTCCATCCTCCGCGATCAACACTTCGAACCCATCAAGCATTTCAAAACGCATTTTCAGCATATAAACGTTATCATCGTTGTCCTCGACATAAAGAATCTTGGTCACGAGGTTACCTCCGATACCAGCGGTGACCGGCGCGTCTCCGTAACCAAGCGCCGCACGATCTCGATAAGTTGCGCGGGGTCGAAAGAGTCCTTCAGCAAGATTTTCTCAACGCCAGAATTCAACCGCGCGTGATCCGCGGCCGTGAGATCGAGAGCCGTTATGACTATTACCGGAATGTCTCGCCACGCGGGCTGCGCCTGCAACGCCGCAATGAATTGAAATCCATCCATTTGCGGCATCATGAGATCGAGGAGGATAATATCAGGTCGTTCTTTCGCCAGCTGATCGAGCGCAACAAGGCCGTTCTCGGCTTCGCTGGCCAGCCAGTGCTCGGGCTCTAGCCACGAACGAATCCGTTCGCGCTGCATCAGATCGTCTTCGACCACAAGGACGCGCGTACGCCGGGCGCGAGTTTGATATGGCCGTAGCAGCGTGATCAGCCGATCGCGGTCGATTGGCTTTGTCAAATAGCCGGCCGCGCCGAGGGCTATGCCCTTGCGGTCTGGGTCGGTGATCGTCGCCATGACCACAGGAATATTGGAAAGCTTTGGATTGCCTCGTAGTGCCGCCAACACTGTCCAACCGTCGATATCCGGCATCAGCACGTCGAGTGTGATCGCGATCGGATGCAGCTCTTCTGCGCGTTTCAGCCCTTCGCGTCCACCGGCAGCGGTGACAACCGAGAGCCCGCCTTCCCGGAGATAATTTGCGATCAGCTCGCGCGCAGTCGGATCATCATCGATCACAAGTACACAATCGCCGGCGGGAACATCCTCTTCCGGCGCGCGCGCCGAGTGATCAGATGCAATTGCCGGGGTCTCTGGACCCGCCGGCAAGCGAACGGTGAACGTCGATCCTTTGCCGTTTTCGCTCGTGACCGTGATCTCGCCGCCCATCATGGTGCAGAGCCTGCGCGTGATCGCCAGACCGAGACCCGTTCCGCCGTATCGACGCGCCGTTGTTTGATCGGCTTGCACGAACTCCTCGAACAGTTTGCTCATCTGTTCTGGTGTCATGCCGATGCCGGAATCGGTGACTACGAAATAGAACGATTGGCGCCCATCGGCCAATGCAGTTGTGACACGTAAGGAGACTTCGCCGCCTTTCGTGAACTTGCACGCATTGCTTAGTAGATTGAGCAGAATCTGTTTCAGACGCAGGGCATCCACGACGATTGGGCCGATATCAGTCGGACACTCGACATTAAGCCGGTTCTTGTTCTGCTCCGCCAACGAACGCGCGGTGCCGACGACTTCGT
>JBATYN010000605.1:0-6120 GCA_049674125.1 Pseudolabrys sp.
CTGCAGCCCAACGTACTGCAAGAATCCACTACTCGCCACCGCAAACAAGGTGACCGAATAGGCGGGCCAATGTCCGCTATTGGCACAGCGGACGCGGCCTAGTGCGCTGCAAATGTCTGCTTTTGACCCAAAGCGGACAAAAGTGGCAGTCGAACCGAGCCGGATAAACCCATCCGAAGATGCGGGCCGACGAACCATCTTTATTTCTTCTTGATGGTCCTCGGACGCAATTCATATCGCTTCTTTATCGTTGGAAAATTACTTGAAGGTTCGCTCCAGAAAATTGGAGGGGCAACCATGCTCGATCTCATCCTGCTCGCACTCGGTCTCGGTCTGTTCGCCGTATCGGTCGCCTACGCCTACGCCTGCGACCGGCTCTGAGGAGACACCCATGATCTTCGATTACGCGCTTGCCGGCCTCGTGACTGCGGGGCTGCTGTTCTACCTCACCTACGCTTTGTTGCGGCCCGAAAGATTTTGAGAGGCTTGTCATGACCACCATTGGCTGGGTCCAGATCTTACTTTATTGCGCGATTATCGTCGCGATCACGCCAGTGCTTGGCGCTTATATGACGCGCGTCTTTAATGGCGAGCGCACTTTCCTTTCGCCGCTGTTGCGGCCGGTCGAAGCGGCGATTTATTGGGCAGGTGGGGTCGAAGAGAAGCGCGAACAGCGCTGGCTGACGTATGTGGTTTCGATGCTGCTGTTCCATGTCGGCGGCTTCCTTATCCTTTATGGGTTGATGCGCTTCCAGGCTGCCCTGCCCTTCAATCCAGCGGAGCAATCGGCAGTGGCGGCGGATCTATCCTTCAACACCGCCATCAGCTTCATCACCAACACAAACTGGCAGAACTACGGTGGCGAGGGCACGCTGTCGTACCTCACGCAAATGCTCGGCCTGACACACCAGAACTTCCTGTCTGCGGCGACCGGCATTGTTCTTGCAATTGCGCTGATTCGCGGTTTTGCGCGTGCGTCGGCCAAAACTGTTGGCAATTTCTGGGTCGATATCACGCGCTGCACGCTTTACATATTGATTCCGATTTGCGTGCCTTATGCGCTGTTTCTGGTCTGGCAGGGCATTCCGCAGACATTAGGCGCTTACGTTGATGCAACCACGCTAGAGGGCGCAAAACAAACCATCGCGGTTGGTCCGGTCGCTTCGCAGATCGCGATCAAGATGCTGGGTACCAATGGTGGTGGTTTTTTCAACGCCAATGCCGCACATCCGTTCGAAAATCCTACTGCGTTGTCGAACTATATCCAGATTATCTCAATCTTTGCGATCGGTGCGGCGCTTACCAATGTGTTCGGCCGAATGGTGGGCAATCAGCGCCAGGGCTGGGCGATCCTCGCCGTCATGGGTGTGTTGTTCATCACCGGAGTAATTGTCTGCTACTGGGCCGAAGCCAACGGCACCAGCACACTCAACGCGCTCGGCCTCACGGGCGGCAACATGGAAGGCAAGGAGGTGCGCTTCGGCATTGTCGCCTCGGCGCTATTCGCGGTCATTACGACTGCCGCGTCCTGCGGGGCCGTCAACGCGATGCATGACTCGTTCACAGCCCTCGGCGGCATGATCCCGCTCATCAATATCCAGCTCGGTGAAATCATCGTCGGCGGCGTCGGTGCAGGCCTCTACGGCATGCTGCTGTTCGTCATCATTTCGATCTTCGTTGCCGGCCTGATGGTCGGGCGCACGCCCGAATACGTTGGCAAGAAGATCGAGGCGAATGAAGTCAAGATGGCCATGCTCGCCATCCTGGTCCTGCCTTTGATGTATCTTGGGTGGACTGCGGTTGCCGCGGTCAATCCAGACGCGCTGACTCAGCTCGGCAATGCCGGACCGCACGGCTTCTCGGAGATGCTTTATCTGTACACGTCGAGCACCGGCAATAACGGATCGGCCTTCGCTGGCATCTCCGCCAACACGATGTTCTTTAATATTACCGGCGCGGTCGCAATGTTTGTCGGCCGTTTTTTGATGATCATTCCGGCGATCGCGATTGCCGGTTCGCTGGCCGACAAGAAATCGGTTCCACCATCGGCCGGAACGTTCCCGACCACGGGTGGCCTGTTCGTCGGCCTCGTCGTCGGCGTGATCGTCATCGTCGGTGGCCTTACTTTTTTCCCCGCACTCGCACTCGGACCTCTGGTCGAGCATCTCGCGATGCAGGCAGGCGCCGTTTTCTGAGCGAATTTAAATCCGGAGTTATGACGATGGACACCTCTAAATTGCGCAAGCGGATGCCGGTTGCCACCCTGCTCGATCCGAAGATTGTCGGGCCTGCTATTGCCCAGGCCTTCGTGAAGCTCAATCCTGCCACTTTGATCAAGAACCCGGTGATTTTTGTGCTCGAGGTGGTCACAGCCCTCACAACGATATTGCTCGTGCGTGACCTCGCGCAACACCAGGCGGGTGTCGGCTTTACATTCCAAATCGTTCTCTGGCTGTGGTTCACCGTGCTGTTCGCCAACTTCGCGGAAGCGGTGGCAGAAGGCCGTGGCAAGGCGCAAGCCGATACATTGCGCCGTAGCCGCGTCGAAACGAAGGCCAAGAAGCTTTCGGATCCGAAAAAGCGAACCAGTTATAAGGACGTTCCGGCGCTTGATCTGCGAGCCGGCGACTATGTCGTTGTCGCGGCAGGTGATGTTGTCCCTGGCGATGGCGATGTTGTCGAAGGCATCGCCTCGGTCAACGAGGCGGCAATCACCGGCGAATCTGCGCCGGTCATTCGCGAGTCCGGCGGCGACCGTTCGGCAGTGACCGGTGGCACGACCGTGATCTCCGACTGGATTGTCGTGCGCATCACGTCGTCGCCGGGCTCCTCATTCCTTGACCGGATGATTGCACTGGTCGAGGGCGCGGAGCGGCAGAAAACGCCGAACGAGATCGCGCTGAATATTCTGCTGATTGGTCTGACCATCATCTTCGTGTTCGCGACCGCGACCATCCCGAGCTATGCGACTTATGCCGGCGGAGCGGTCTCCGTCGTTATCCTGGTGGCGTTGTTTGTCACGCTGATTCCGACAACGATTGGCGCCCTGCTCTCGGCCATCGGTATTGCCGGGATGGACCGGTTGGTGCGATTCAACGTGCTGGCGATGTCGGGCCGTGCGGTGGAAGCCGCCGGCGACGTCGATACGCTACTGCTCGACAAAACCGGCACCGTCACATTCGGCAATCGGCTTGCAACCGAAATTATTCTGGTGCAGGGCGTCACCGAGCGTGAGGCTGCGGAAGCCGCGCTGCTGGCCAGCGATGCAGATGAGACTGCGGAAGGCCGCTCCATCATCACCCTCGTGCAGGAAAAATACAACGTGCCCCGCCAGGCCGCGCCGGCTGACGCGAGGTTCATCGAATTTTCTGCAAACACGCGGTTGTCCGGGGTCGATATCGACAAGCGCAAACTGCGTAAGGGCGCGATCGATTCCGTGCTCAAATTCGCGCGCGAGCAGGCCGGACAGAGTGTCACCGAGCCGCCCGCGTTCCGTGCCGCCGTCGATAAAATTGCGCGCTCGGGCGGCACCCCGCTTGGCTTGGTCGAAGACGGCCGCATCCTCGGTGTGATCCACCTCAAAGACGTTGTTAAACCGGACGTGCGTGACCGGTTCACCGCGCTGCGCCGCATGGGCATCAAGACGGTCATGATCACCGGCGACAATCCGGTGACAGCGGCGGCGATCGCATCGGAAGCAGGCGTTGACGATTTCATCGCGCAAGCAACGCCCGAGGACAAGCTGCGTTACATCCGCAACGAGCAGGCAGACGGACGGTTGATCGCCATGTGCGGCGATGGAACCAATGATGCGCCGGCGCTGGCGCAAGCCGACGTCGGAGTTTGTATGCAGACCGGCACTCAGGCCGCACGCGAGGCCGGCAACATGATCGACCTCGACTCCGATCCGACCAAGCTCATCGAAGTCGTCGAGATTGGCAAGCAATTACTCATGACGCGAGGCGCGTTGACGACGTTTTCGATCGCCAATGACGTGGCGAAGTATTTCGCGATCATTCCCGCGATCTTCCTCACCTTCTATCCACAGTTGGCCGTACTCAACATTATGCAGTTGGCCACACCACAAAGCGCAATCCTTTCGGCGATTATCTTCAATGCGCTCATCATCATCGCACTGATTCCCCTGGCGCTGAAAGGCGTCGCCTACCGTCCGATCGGCGCGGGCCCGTTGTTGCGTCGCAATCTGCTCGTCTATGGGCTGGGCGGCATCGTGCTTCCGTTCGTCGGGATCAAGGCAATCGACCTCGTGGTCAATGCCTTGCATCTGGTCTGAGGAGATTTTGGTCATGTTGAAAGAAATCCGTCCCGCCATCGTCCTGGTCATCTTGCTGACCCTGATCACGGGTTTGGCCTATCCGCTCGCCATGACAGGAATCGCAGGCGTGATCTTCCCGTATCAGGCGCAAGGCAGTCTGGTCGAGAAAGACGGAAAAGTGATCGGTTCAGCGCTGATCGGTCAGGTATTCGCCGACGCCAAATATTTTCACGGCCGGCCGTCTGCGACTAACGCCCCTGACCCGAAAGATTCGACCAAGACCGTCGACGCACCTTACAACGCCATCAATTCGATGGGGTCCAATCTCGGCCCCACCAGCAAGGCACTGGCCGAGCGCGTGAAAGCCGATGTGGAAACGCTTAAGAAAGAAAACCCGTCAGCGGCGGTCCCGGTCGATCTGGTCACCACATCCGGCAGCGGCCTCGATCCCCACATTTCGCCGCAGGCGGCCTATTTCCAGGTGCCGCGCGTGGCCAAGGCGCGTGGCCTGCCAGAAGGGCGTATTCGCACGCTGGTTGAGAGCCAGGTCGAAGGACGGACATTTGGCCTGCTCGGGGAGCCCCGGGTGAATGTACTCAATCTCAACCTCGCGCTGGACGCGCTCAAGTCGTAGCCCCGTGAATGGACGATCCTTCCCTACCTGTCCCGGGCATAAGGCCGGGGCAGGCTTTTTGTTGGATGATGAGCTAGAAGAGCCGCATGGCTGGAGACAAAGCACAGAGAGCCTCGCCTGACGCGCTCCTCGCCCTCGCCAAAAAGGAAGGGCGCGGGCATCTGAAGATTTTTCTCGGCGCTGCGCCTGGTGTCGGCAAGACATACGCCATGCTCGGCGCTGCCCGCGCCGAAAAATCGGGCCGGCGTGATGTCGTGGCTGGCCTGATTGAGACGCACGGGCGGCGCGAGACCGAGCAGTTGATTGAAGGATTCGAAGTCCTCCCGCGCAAGCCGATTGTCTACCGCAACCAGGTGATGCGCGAGTTCGATCTCGATGCCGCGATTGCGCGCCGGCCGAAGCTGCTGCTGGTCGATGAATATGCCCACACCAACATTCCGGGCAGCCGCCATCCCAAGCGATGGCAGGACATAGACGAGCTGCTCGCGGCGGGGATTGACGTCTGGACGACACTGAACATTCAGCACCTGGAAAGCCTCAACGATGTGGTGCTCAAGATCACCAAAGTACGCGTACGGGAAACCGTACCCGACATAGTGTTCGAAAAAGCCGACGAAATCGTGCTGGTCGATTTCCCCCCCGACGAATTGCTCAAGCGGCTGGCAGAGGGGAAAGTATACGTACAGGACACCGCTGCACGTGCAGTGGAAAGTTTCTTCAAGCCGCAAAATCTGACCGCGTTGCGTGAACTCGCGTTGCGTCGGACCGCCGAACGGATCGACGCCGACCTGATCGAGAGGATGCAGGCACAGGCCATCGAAGGCCCGTGGGCGGCCGGTGAGCGTATCCTCGCCTGCATTGGGTCCGACCCGATATCGCCCACCGTCGTGCGGACCGCCAAACGGCTTGCGGATTTGATGGATGCACCATGGATTGCAGTCACGGTCGATCGTCCTGGGTCCGTCCTCGAGGATGGCGCCCGTCAACGCCTCGATGACGCAATGAAACTGGCGCTGAGCCTAGGCGCCGAAACGCAAACCCTGACAGGGAGCGATCTGCCCGCTGAGCTGCTGCGCTTTGCAAAATTCGAAAATGTCACCCAGATCGTGGTCGGGCGATCACCCGGCGGGTTCGTCAGCGAATTGCTGCGGCGATCTCTCCCGCACGAACTTGTGCGACGGACACAAGATATTGCCATCCACCTTGTCAC
>JBATYN010000606.1:0-11540 GCA_049674125.1 Pseudolabrys sp.
TTTCGGCGCGGAAAAGGCATTCAAGGTTGGATCGGAACAGCCGCTCTCGGGGCCCGGCGCTGCCGGCGGCAAGACGGCGGTGGTCGGATTGCAGATGGCGGCTGATCGCATCAACAAGAACGGCGGCATCGGCGGCCGGCCGGTCGAACTCATCATCGTCGATGACGAATCCAAGCCCGACGTCGGGCGCCGCAAGTCACAGAAGATGGTGGATGAGGACAACATTGACGTCCATGTTGGCGGCTTCCTGTCCAACATCTGCCTGGCCTGCATGCCGGTGTGGCAAGAGGCCAAGGTGCTCAACATGATCACCGTGTGTCTCGACACCACGCTGACCACCAGCGCATGTAACCGCTACACCTTCCGCCTGCACGATTATGCGCCGGCGCAAGCAGTGGCCTTTGCGCCCACGCTCACCAAGATGGGCAAGAAGTGGCATATCGCCCACGCCGACTATTCCTGGGGCCAGTCCACGCGCGACGCCTATGCCGCGGAGATCAAGAAGCTCGGCGGCGAAGTCGTCGGCACGACCGGCATTCCGCTCGGCACCGCCGACATGACACCTTTCCTGTCGAAGATCTCCGGTGATTTCGACGGGCTGTTTGGCATTTTCTTCGGCAAGGACGGTGTCACCGTCGTCAACCAAGCCTACGATCTCGGACTGACCAAGAAGTATAAGTTCGCCGGCGACGGCTCGATCAGTGAGCCAACCAATTTGCCGGCGCAAGGCAACAAGATCGACGGCTTCATCGGTATCAACCGTTACATCCCGGTGTTCCAGGGCCCGCTCGACACGCCCTCGCACAAGCGTTTCTTCGAGGAAGCAAAGGTCCGACTGGCCAAGGTCGATCCGAGTGGCCCGTTGCCTGACAAATACGTGCAGTCGGACTATGAGGCCTTGAACGTCATGAAGATCGCCATGGAGAAATCGAAGTTCCAGGGCCGCGCCGACACTCCGAAGCTGATCGAGGCGCTCGAAGGCATCGAGGTGAAGCAGGGCGACGACTTCCCGCAAGGCGACAAGACAATTCGCAAAGAAGATCACCAAGCCTTCTTGCAGGAGTTCATCTTCGAAGTCAGAGGCGGGACCTACAAACTTATGGAAACGGTGGCGAAGGACAAGCAAGTGACCGCGCCGGCCTGCAAGTTCCCCGCGGCTTAAGCGCTCGTGGAACAGTCGACCGACATACGCTCCCCGGCGGAGAGCCGGGGGGCGGCTAACGCTCCTATCCTCAAGACCGAAATGCTGTCGGTCCAATTTGGCGGGCTGGCCGCGCTATCGCGGGTGAACTTCGAGGTTCAGCGTGACGAAGTGCGCGCCATCATCGGACCGAACGGCGCCGGCAAGAGCACCTTCTTCAATTGCCTGACCGGCGTGTTGCGCCCGACCTCGGGGCGCATCCTGTTCAATGGCGGCGATATCACCGGTTTGCCGTCGAACGAGATTTCGCAAAAAGGCATTGCGCGCTCCTATCAGATCACCAATATCCTGCCCAACGCCACGGCGCTGGAAAACGTACGTATTGCCGCGCAATCGCGCCGCCATGCCTGGAACATGGTTGCGCACCACAGCGCCTTCGCCGACATCAACGAAAAAGCCGAAGTGGCGCTGGATTCCGTGGGTCTCCTGAATAAAGCCGGTGAACTCGCCGTCAATCTGTCGCATGGCCAGCAGCGTAATCTCGAAATCGGCATTGCGTTGGCGACCGAGCCGTCCTTGCTCTGTCTCGACGAGCCGACCGCGGGCATGAGCTCGGCCGAAACCCACGAGACCATGCAACTGGTCAAGCGCATTGGCGAAAAACTGACCATTCTGATCGTCGAGCACGACATGGAAGTGGTCATGGAACTTGCCGACCGCATCACTGTGTTGCACTACGGCGAAATTCTTGCCGAAGGCACACCGGAGGAAATCCAGAAAAATCCCAAGGTGCTGGAGGTTTATCTCAAGACATGAGCGTCGCCGGCACCAGTACGCAGCCACTGATCTCGGTCGAAGGTCTGCACACTTATTACGGCAAGAGCCACATCCTGGACGGCGTCTCTCTGCATGTCGGCCCCGGCGAAGTCGTCGGCCTGCTTGGCAGGAATGGTGTCGGCAAGAGCACGACGCTCAAGACCATCATGGGTCTCGTCAACCCAAGCGCCGGTACGGTGACGCTCAACGGCATGGCGATCAATGGCTTGCCGGCGCATAAACTCGCCCGCCTCGGCATTGCCTATGTTCCGGAGGACCGCCGTATTTTTCGCCTGTTGACGGTCATGGAAAATCTACGCACCGGGTTCGACCGCGACGGCATGACCGAAGAGCGCAAGAAGCGATTGCTCGACAAAGTGTTTACGTTTTTTCCTCGCCTTGAGGAGCGTCGCGATCAGCCCGGCGGCACGTTGTCGGGCGGCGAGCAGCAGATGCTCGCGATTTCACGCGCGATGATGCTGGAGCCCAAGATTATCCTGCTCGACGAGCCGACCGAAGGCTTGATGCCGCGCATGGTGTCGCAGATCCGCGAGATCATCGATGCGCTGCACAGCGAGGGAGTCGCTATTCTGCTGGTCGAGCAGAACGTGCCGCTGACGCTGGAGTGCAGTCAGCGCGTCTACATCATGGAGAAGGGCGCCGTGCGTTACCATTGCGCCGCGTCCGAACTGCACGTGCATCACGACGTCATCAAGCAATATTTGGGGGTCTAGGGCCATGCATGCGCTGGTCGCCTTTCTACAGGGCATTCCGTTCGACCTGCTCCTGATTCAGACGGTGAATGGCATCGTCACCGGCATGATCCTGGCGCTGGTGGCGTCGGGACTAACGCTGATCTTCGGCATCATGGACGTGGTCAATTTTGCTCATGGCGAATTATTCATGCTCGGCGCCTATGTCGGCGTCATTGTTATGGTCGCGACCGGAAATTTCTGGTTGGCGCTGATCATATCGTTTCTGGTGATCGCGCTGCTCGGCGCGGCTATTCAAGTCGTCACACTGCGTCCGCTGATCGGACGCGATCCGCTCAACACGATTTTGGTTACCTTCGGTTTTTCGCTGATATTGCAGAATTTCGCGTTGTGGTATTTCGGCCCGGTCGCGCGACGCATGCCGGCGCCGATGGTCGGCTATTTCACGCTCTTTTATCTCGATTATCCATGGTACCGGCTGGTGATTGCGCTGCTGTCAGCCTCGATCATCGGCGGCTTCTGGCTGTTTCTCAAATACAGCAAATTCGGCATCTGGATTCGCGCCACCACTCAAGACCGGGTCATGGCGCAGGCCATGGGCATCCCGGTGCCGCTGGTGTTCACCGGCGTGTTCGCGCTCGGCGCGGGCATGGCGGCAGCGAGCGGCGTGTTGTTTGCGCCGCTGGTCGGCGTCGATCACAGCATGGGGCTGGACTGGGTGCTGAAAGCCTTCATCGTCGTGGTGGTTGGCGGCATGGGTAGTCTCGGCGGCTCGATTGTCGCCGCGATCTTCATCAGCCTGCTTGAATCGTACGCCTCGATCTGGGTGAACCCGTCGCAAGCAGTGATCGTGTCCTTTGTCGTGCTGATTCTCACGCTGCTGTTCCGCCCGACCGGCCTGTTTGCGACACCCAAATGAAGAAACTTGAACGACATACAATCATCTATTGGGCCGGTTTCGTCGTCGTTATGGCGGTGCTGATCGTAGCACCCTTGGTGCTGCCGGAATTCTGGCGCCGCTTCCTCACCGAAGTCTTGATCTGGGGTCTGCTGGCGATGTCGTCCGATCTGTTGATCGGCTACACCGGCATGATTTCGTTCGGCCATTCGGCCTTTTTCGGGCTCGGCATGTATGGCGCGGCGGCGGCGCTGCTCGCGGTCAGTCCGCCCAATTTGTGGCTGGCGATCGGCTTCGGGCTGGTAGGGGCGGCCGGGGCCGCACTGTTCGTCGCCTATTTTTCCACACGCCTGCGTGACATCTATTTCGCCATCACCACGCTGATCTTTTCGCAGATCTTCTACGTGATCATCTTCACCTGGACGGCGGTCACCGGTGGCGAGAACGGCCTGATCTTTACGCGGCCGCATTTCTCGATTCCGTTCCTCTATGACGTGCGATTCAATTCGACGACCCTGCACTGGTTTGTGCTGGCACTGGTGACCGGCTCATATCTGTTTCTGCGACGCGTCACCCAATCGCCGTTTGGCAAAGTGTTGCAGTCGATCCGCGAAAACGAGGCGCGCACCCGCGCCATCGGGTATCCGGTCCAACGTTATAAGATCGTGGCGGTCATGCTTTCGGGCGTGTTCGCTGGGCTCGCCGGCGTGCTTTATGCAATCCAGAATGAATTTGCCGCGCCCGATTTCGTTTATTTTGTGACCTCGGGCGACACTGTAATCTGGAACGTGATGGGCGGCATTGGAACGCTGGTCGGCCCGATCGTCGGCGCGGGCTTCTTCCAACTGCTCCGCGAATTGATGTCGCGTCTGTTCGGTGATCAGTTCCCATACTTGATCCCGCTCGGTCTCATCTTCATTGTGATGATCATCTTTCTGCCGCAAGGTCTGCTTGGCTTCGCGCGGCGCTGGCTCAACCGCTAGCCGGAGACAAACATGGCCGTTCGCAGGCTTGGCATCGTGATGTATGGCGTGACGGGGCGCATGGGGCTCAACCAGCACCTGGTGCGTTCAATCGTCGCGATCCGGGAGCAGGGCGGCGTCGCGCTGCCAAATGGCGACCGCGTGATGCCCGATCCGATTTTGGTCGGCCGAAACGCGGAGAAAGTGGCGGCGCTGGCGCGCCAGCACGGGATCGAGCGATCAACAGCCGACCTCGATGCTGCGCTGAAAAATCCCGACGATACGGTGTTCTTCGATGCTGCAACGACGCAGATGCGTGCCGATTTGCTCACGCGCGCCATCGAAGCTGGCAAGCACATCTATTGTGAGAAGCCTGTCGCTGACGACCTCAATAAAGCGATTGCTGTCGCCAAGCTCGCCAAGGCCAGGAAGGTCAAAAACGGCGTGGTGCAGGACAAATTGTTTCTGCCGGGATTGCGTAAGATCAAAATGCTGCGCGATTCTGGCTTCTTCGGGCGCATGTTCGCGGTGCGCGGAGAGTTCGGCTATTGGGTGTTCGAAGGCGACTGGGGCCAACCGGCGCAGCGGCCAAGCTGGAATTACAAGAAAGCCGAGGGCGGCGGCATCATTCTCGATATGCTGTGCCACTGGCGCTACGTCTTCGACAATCTGTTCGGCAAGGTGCAGGCGGTGAGCTGCCTTGGCGCCACTCACATTCCTAAGCGTGTCGACGAGTACGGCAAGACTTACGACGCGGACGCCGATGACGCGGCTTACGCTACGTTCCAGCTGGAGAATGGCGTGATCGCCCACATGAATTCATCGTGGTGTGTGCGCGTTCGGCGCGACGATCTTGTCACGTTCCAGGTCGACGGCACGCATGGGTCGGCCGTGGCGGGCCTGACCAAATGCTGGACGCAGCATCGCGTCAACACGCCCCGGCCGGTGTGGAATCCCGATATTCCGCAGACAATGAATTTCCAGTCGCAGTGGGAAGAAGTGCCGGAAAACATCGTCTACGAAAACGGCTTCAAACTGCAATGGGAAGATTTCATCCGCCACGTCGCCGCCGATACACCGTGGCACCATGGGTTCATCGAGGGCGTTAAAGGCGTTCAACTCGCTGAGCTGGGCATGCAAAGCTGGACGGAACGGCGCTGGCTCGACGTGCCGGAGCTCAAAATCTAGGGGCAGGATGTGGCGACGCTTTCATTGCCGACCGCTGAGCGCAAGCTTGAGCCTTACACGACAGGCGAGCCCATCGTGTTTCCCAAGCAAACTGCGAAGGGCTTCAACCGCATCGCCTATGCCGCTGCGCATGTTGTCGCGGACCCGCTCGCCGATATCGACCCGTGGCTGGATACGGCGATTGATTGGGAGAAAACCGTTCATTTCCGGCATTATCTTTGGGATCTCGGGCTCGGTGTTGCCGAAGCCATGGATACGGCGCAACGTGGCGGCGGGCTCGATTGGCCGGCTGCGCGCGAATTGATCCGGCATACGCTGGAAGCTGCCAAAGGCCGCCCCGGCGTGAAAGTGTGTTGTGGTGTCGGCACGGATCATCTCGATCCGGCCACGGGTGTTCGCGTGGACGATATCATCCGTGCCTACGAAGAGCAGATCGAGGCAATCGAGGCGATGGGCGGCCAGCTCGTGGTGATGGCCAGCCGCGCGCTTGCCGCTGCAGCCAAAAGTCCCGACGACTACACGAAAGTCTACGGGCGGATCCTCAGTCAGGTGCGCGAACCGGTTATTATTCATTGGCTGGGCGACATGTTTGATCCCGCGCTTGCCGGCTACTGGGGCGCCGCCGATCCCACCAAGGCGATGGAGAATTGCCTCGGCATCATCCACGACAATGCCGCGAAGGTCGACGGCGTGAAAATATCGTTGCTCTCGAAGGATAAAGAAATCGAAATGCGCCGGCAGTTGCCATCCGGTGTGCGGATGTATACCGGCGACGATTTCAATTACGCCGAACTGATTGCCGGCGACGAGGAAGGCTATTCAGATGCGCTCCTCGGCATTTTTGACGCCATTGCGCCTGCTGCCTCGGCAGGCCTTGCACGGCTTTCGGTCGGCGACTTGCAAGGCTTCCATGGAATTCTCGAGCCGACGGTGCCGCTGTCGCGGCACATCTTTCAGGCGCCGACGCGCTTCTACAAGACGGGCGTGGTGTTTCTGGCGTGGCTCAACGGCCTGCAAGACCATTTCATTATGGTCGGTGGGCAGGAGAGCGCCCGCTCATTGCTTCATCTCGCCGAGCTGTTCCGCCTCGCGGATAAAGCGCGCGTGCTGCACGATCCGGAAATGGCAGCAGCACGCATGGGCAAGTTGCTCGCGCTGCACGGCCTGGCATAACGCCCGCGATGAACACCGAAGGCCTCTCGATCAATCTCGCGACTGTGCGGCAGCAGTGGAACCTGCGCGAAGCGGTCGAGGCTTGCGTGCGTCATGGCATCAAGGCGGTCGATCCGTGGCGCGACCAGGTCGCAGCACTCGGACTCGAGGAATCGGCGAAGGTGATCAAGGCCAACGGCATGCGCGTGACCGGCTATTGCCGCGGTGGCATGTTTCCGTGGGCAGACAGCGCGGGGCGGCTGGCAGCCATCGACGACAACAAGCGCGCCATCGATGAAGCTGCCGCTCTCGGCGCTGAATGTCTCGTTGTATTGGCTGGCGGCTTGCCAAAGGGCTCGCGCGATATCGACGCGGCTCGCCAGATGGCGGCCGAGGGGCTTGCGGCCATCCTGCCGCACGCACGCGCCTGCAAGATGCCGCTCGCCATTGAGCCGCTGCATCCCATGTATGCGGCCGATCGCGCCTGCGTGAATACGCTGGCGCAGGCGCTGGACCTCTGTGATTTGCTCGGCGATGGCACCGGCGTTGCGATCGATACCTATCACGTGTGGTGGGATCCGGAGCTTGCGGTGCAGATCGCGCGAGCGGCGGAAGGAAACCGCATCCTCGCGTACCATATCTGCGACTGGCTGGTGCCGACGCGCGACATGTTGACGGATCGTGGCATGATGGGTGACGGCGTCATCGACCTGCCGCGCATTCGCAAGCTGATCCAAAAGGCCGGCTATCGCGGCTTTACGGAAGTCGAAATCTTTTCTGCGAACGACTGGTGGAAGAGGCCGGGTGACGAAGTGCTGCGCACCTGCATCGAGCGATACAACACCGCGTCCTGAAGACAGGGGGCAGGTTGCCTGAAATTATCCGCTCGTCCCCGCGAAAGCGGGGACCCAGGGAACCAACTGCAGACTGTGAATCATCGCCTGGATTCCCGCTTGCGCCGGAATGAGCGGAGCTTGTATCGACGTAAGCGTAAACCGCTCTAATCGCACCGCGCCGTCATTCCGCCGTCCACTACAATCTCCGTCCCGGTGACAAAGCGGGCTTCATCGGACGCGAGGAACAGCGCCGCATTCGCGGTGTCGCGGCCGTCGCCCATGAAGCCGATCGGTATGCGATCGAGCCGCGACTTGAGCAGCGCCTCGACATCGCCGCCGGCGCGTTGCTTGGCAAGCCGCGCTTCCACCATCGGTGTATGCAATTGCCCGGGGACGACCGTGTTCACCCGAATGCCTTTGTCGGCATATTGCACGGCGACGACACGCGACAGTTGGATCACGCCGGCTTTGGTTGCGGCGTAGCCGACCTGTGCTGCCCCGGTCCAACGCAGGCCGGAGGTTGATGCAATGTTCACGACGGCACCGGCCTTCTGTTTTTCCATCACCGGCAGCACATGCTTCAACGTGAGGAATACGCTTTTCAGATTGGAATCGACCTGCGCATTCCAGATTGCTTCGGCCATCTCGACCGGCCCGCCGGCTGCCGAACCGCCGACATTATTGACCAGCACGTCGATGCGGCCAAAATGCTCAAGGCAGGTCTTCACCATCACTTCGACCGAGGCGGAGCCGGTGACATCGCATTGGTGCGTGACGATTTCGCCGCCCACGGCCTTCACCCGCTCGACGGTCTCTGTGACGCTTTCCAAATCGCGGTCGACTGCGAATATCCTGGCGCCTTCTTCCGCAAAGCGCACTGCGGTGGCGCGCCCGTTGCCCCAGCCGGGGCCGATGCAGCCTGCGCCGGTGACAATCGCGATGCGGCCTTGCAAACGCTCGCCCATGTTTACAGCCCCGTCAGCTTGCGCGGCGCGGCAAATCGGTAGAAGCGTTGCGGATTGTCGACCAGCAACGCCTGCCGCGCAGCTTCATTCGGCGCGATTTCGGCGAGAATATCAACCAGGACGCCGTCATCGGGAGTGGGCCCCTGATGGTTGGGGTGCGGCCAATCGGTGCCCCAAACGCAGCGGTCGCCGAATTCGGCCACGAGTTTGCGTGCAAAGGGCACCGCATCGGCATAAGGCGGCCCCACGCGGGTCACGCGGTCGGCTCCGCTCACCTTGACCCACACATTCTTGTTGGCGAGCAGGGCGAGCAATGCCCGGAAATCTGGATGATCGAGGCCGAGCGAAGCGTCAACACGCCCCATGTGGTCAATGACGACCGGGACGGGCGCGCGGTTGAGCGCCGGTGTCAGCTCGGCGATCAAGGACGCTTCCATGTGGATTTGCAGATGCCACCCGATATCGGCAAGGCGTCTGCTGAATGCGACCACCTGATTGATCGAGGGCCCTTTGGCAAGGTGCCCCATGTAATGGAAGCGCGCGCCGCAAAGGCCGGCTGCGTTGAGCCGCTTGAGCTCGGCATCAGCGATCGTCAGCGGTATCAGCGCTACGCCTTTGTAGGAGCCGCCGGTCGCCGCGATTGCATGGACCGTCACCGAATTGTCGAAGCCGTGGCAGGCCGGGTGCACGATAACGCAGTGCTGGATGCCGAGCCGCTCGTGGAGAGCAAACAGCATTTCTTTGGTAGCGTCGGAGGGTGTGTAGCGACGGCCTTTGGCAAACGGAAACCGCGCGCGCGGCCCGAATACGTGCACGTGGGCATCGCATGCGCGGGGTGGGAGCTTCACCTTCGGTTGGCTGGGCGTTGCCGTCCAGTATGGTCGATCGGCGGGCGTATCGTCCGTGTGCGACATCAGGCGTTGGGGTCGCGCGTATGGTCGAAAGCCGGCTCGTGTGCGGCAAACCGCTTCAGCCATTCGACCAGGCTGGGATAAATGGGGCGCCAGTCGACCTGTTTGCGCCAGTCGAGGTAGCCGAGCGCACACGAAAGTCCGATCGATACGATATTGGTTTTGTGCGGATCAGGTAGCGACGCCTCGAATGCCGACAGCCCGCGCATGATCTTGCCGCGTTGATGCCCGAGCCAGCGCGGCGAATGCGGCAGGTCGGGGCGAAAGCGGGTCTCGTAAACGACCAGGATCGATGCATCCATGACGCCGTCGGCGAGGCGCGATAAAGTGAGCGCCTGGTAGCGCTCCCGTCCGCGCAGCGGCAACAGCCGGTCGGTTCCTGCGACGTCCTGCAGGTATTCGATAATGATGCCGCTGTCGTAGATCGTGCTGCCGTCGGCGAGCACGAGGCAAGGCATTTTGCCGAGCGGATTTTCCTGGCGCAGCGTATCATTCTCGTCGAGCGGGTCCGCAGCGGTGAGGGTGACGCGTTTGTCCAGACCCAGAACTTCCACCGCCATTCGAACCTTGCGGCCGAATGGCGAAGTGACTGTCGAGCGCAGTGTAAATGTTTCGGTGGCGGACATTGGTGAGTTTACTTTTCGGTGTGGACGCCGGCGTCCGCGATGACCTTCGCCCACTTCTTGGTTTCGCTGTCGATGTAGTCGCGGAAATGCTCGGGGCTGTCGCCGACCAGGATTGCGCCTTGGCTCGACAACTTCTCAACGACGGTCGGGTCTTTCATGGCCTCAACGGCGGCCTTGTTGAGGATCGCGACAATTTGCGGCGGCGTCTTGGCTGGCGCCACCATGCCGTACCAGTTTTCAGTTTGCAGGTTCGCCATGCCAACCTCGACAGTCGTTGGCACCTCGGGTGCGCTTGCCACGCGTTGGGTCGCGCCGACCGCGATCGGCTTGAGCTTGCCCGCTTTGATCTGGGGCAACAACACCGGCAAATCGAGGAACACCATCTGCACCTGTTGCGCGAGCAAATCATTCACGGCAGGTGCCGCGCCGCGATAGGGCACGTGCACGATGTTGATGCCGGCGGTGAGCTTGAACAGTTCACCTGCAAGGTGCGGCATGCTGCCGGGGCCAGAGGACGCGAAGTTGAGCTTGCCGGGCTGCGCCTTCGCCAGCGCTACGAGTTCTTTCATGTCGTTGGCGGGAACGCTGGTGGCGACCACCAGCATCTCCGGCACCTTGGCCACAAGCGTGATCGGCTGCAGGTCCTTGAGTGTGTCGTAGGCGACCTTCTCCATGCTGGGGCTGATGGCGAGCGCGCCCGCGCTGGCGATGGCGATGGTGTAGCCATCGGGTGCCGCCTTCGCGACCACATCGGTGCCGACCACGCCGCCTTGTCCGGATCGGTTGTCGACGATGATTGTCTGCTTGAGGATTTCCGACATGCGCTGGCCAACGACCCGCGCGATGATGTCGTTCGGTCCGCCGGGCGGGAAGGGCACAATCAGCCGGATGTTTTTGCTGGGAAAATCCTCGGCCACGGCCAGCGTCGGGCACAGCAAGGCCAATCCGATCAGAAGCGGTCTCAAGGATCTCACAGCTTTCCTCCCCTTGATGCGGTGCGTTCAAGCACTCGCGGCGTTTTCTTATTCATATTGCCACCTTACGTCATTGCCAAGCGCGGGCGCCAGTTGGCCTGCAACCATAGCTCGTCCCCGCGAAGGCGGCCGGCATGGCCCATCCCGCCTCATCCTGAGGCATCTCGAAGGATGGGGCGGTTTCATGCTTCGAGATACGTCGCTGCGCAACGCTCCTCATCATGAGGCTGAACGAGGTCTGCGGAATTCCTCTTGACTTTAGTCCTATCTTGACTATAATCCTATTCATCCCGCCTCGTTACCGAGGGGTGTCTGATCAGCGTCTCCAGACGCGGGGCGGGGAGCGGTGGCCGGGATG
>JBATYN010000607.1:0-2889 GCA_049674125.1 Pseudolabrys sp.
AGTCTCATCAACGCGGTCGGAACGTATATCAGCGGCGCAGAACTTGATCGTGTTTCCGCCCGTGATTTCGACAATTTCGACGATACTGGTGTGAACTGGCGCGTGGTCGAAGGATACGGCGCGACGATCGCCGCTTGCGGTGAGAAATATCCGGCCGCGATCAACTGTCCGGTCCTGCGCATTGATCACAACGGGAAACGATTGAAGATTGAGACGCAGCAAGGCGTCATAACGGCCGATCAAGCGATCGTTACGATACCCAGCGCTGTTCTTGCTGAGACAGATAATCTGTTCAGCCCCGCGCTGCCGGATAAGACACAAGCCGCACAAGGTTTGCCGCTGGGCCTCGCTGACAAACTGTTCCTGTCGCTCGAAAATGCGGAAGAATTTGAAAAAGATAGCAGACTGTTCGGGGCAATAGACCGGACCGCGACTGCGACGTACCACCTGCGGCCCTTTGGCCGTCCGCAGATCGAAGTTTTTTTTGGCGGAACGCTGGCGGCCGAACTTGAACACGCTGGCGAACGCGCCTTTTTCGATTTCGCGGTATCGGAGCTGACTGGCCTCCTCGGTAACGCTTTCTCGCATAGGGTGAAGCCGATTCACATCCATCGCTGGGCCGCCGATCCGTTTGCGCGCGGCTCATATTCGTATGCACGTCCCGGCATGACTGATTGCCGCGCGAAATTGGCCGCGTCCGTAAACAACCGGCTATTTTTCGCTGGCGAGGCTTGTTCGCCTGGCGACTTTTCGACCGCGCATGGCGGCTGGATCACGGGCGTAGTAGCTGCAGATCAGGTCCTATCCGTTCGATCGCTTGCAGAAAAGCGCAACAAAGCCTGAAAGCCGGCCGTGAACGGGATCTGCTCGATTGTCATCGCGTATAGGCGATGCGCCGGAACCCAGCCAGATCAAGAATTGTCAACGATCGCTCGCTGATCTTGATTACAGCCTCGCGACGAAATCGGACAACTTCGTGCTGACATGCATGGGAGTAAGCCCGACCACGCGGGTTGACTGCTCAGGCGACTCTGTTGCCAGCATTATATGATATGCTGAGAACGGAATATGCGGTGAACACGCGAGCTTTTGAAGGCTATTACCAAGCGACCTACGTCCTCGACATTGCCACGCATTCCAATATAAAATTTCAGCTGTGAATTTTCAGGCACCTGAATGTTAAAAACCTCGATGCGGGTTCGGTTTTGGGGCGTCCGAGGAAGCATCCCCTGTCCCGGGTCATCGACTATTCGCTATGGCGGCAATACCCCCTGTATCGAGGTGCGTTGCGGTGATCGTGTGCTTATTTTCGACGCCGGGACCGGATTACGGTCGCTCGGCATAGAGCTGCTCAAGGACCAAAGAATACGCAATGTCGATATTTTCATAACGCATTGCCATCTCGACCATGTGTCCGCCTTGCCGTTTTTTGCGCCTTTTTTTCGAGAGGATTATCGCATCCGCGTCTGGGCGGGAAATCTTTTGCCCGCGGACAGCATCGAACAAGTCATGCGACGGCTGATGAGTTCGCCATGGTTTCCGGTGCCGCTCGAGATTTTCAAAGCCGCGATCGAATTTCACGATTTCAAATCTGGAGACGTTTTGCGCCCATACGACGATGTACTGCTACGGACAGCGCCTTTGGATCACCCCGATGGAACCAATGGCTATCGTCTCGAATATGGCGGCAAGGCGTTCGCTTTGCTCAGTGACACTGAAGGATTTCCGGGAAAACGCGACACCGAAATGGTGTCGCTCGCCCGTCGCGCCGATCTTGCAGTTTATGATGCAACATTCACCGAAGAGGAATTAGCAACCCATGCTGACTGGGGGCACTCCACCTGGACACACGGTGTTCGGATGGCAAATGAAGCGGACGTCAAGCACCTTTGTCTATTTCACCACGACCCGTCACACGATGACGACTTTATGGATACGCTCGCGGCTGAGGCGAACGACGCTCGCGCCGGAACAATCGCCGCGCGTGAAGGTCAGATCATCGATCTGTGATCTGATCAACTGCGACGGCAGCTACTTTCCGGGTGCCTCGCTGATCTAAGGCTATTACCGGACGATAGTGCTGCACGTCCTCCGCGTCGAGGATTGCCATCGTCCGATTGTCGAGAACCAGCCACCGCCGTTCAAAGCGAACCGCTACAATCGCATGACCGGTTTGGCGCTGCTCATCTTGCACGATGACGAGCCGAAGGTCATCGCCTGCAACTCCCAATTCGCGCAAAACGGCGTATTTTACAATCGCGTAATCTTCACAATCGCCCGCTCCGTTTCCCAGCGTTTGAAGCGGCGAAGCCCAGAAATCGGCATAACCATATTGGGACCAATCGCTCGCAGGCCTAATGCTCATGTTGACCGCGCGATTGATCCAGCCAAGTCTTGCGCGTCCTTCGCCCTTCTTGCCCAGATCAACGATCGACAGAAAGCGAAGTGCGGCCTGCGAGCAGGCACTTTCATCTGAACGACAACCCGCAATTGCCTTTTCGTCCGTAACAATACGGGTCTGCAGCTCGCTCCACTTTGCAGCCATCTCTCCGTGCGGTTTAAGTATTGGCTGCAGTCCGAAGGGCTCCGGTGCAGGGGAAGGATCTTTATCGCGCGCAGGAAGGTCTGGAACGAGTGAGGCAAGCTGCGGGATGATTACGTCGCTCGAATTATTCACGGGCACGGACAAAACATTGGCCGCGCCAACTTCATTTTTCTCGACCGCCGAAGAACGCTGATTCGGATGCATATCCGCAAAAGCGGTGCTGCAACAAAACGCGATCAAAAAAAAGATGCGCGCTATCCGGACGATAGCAAACATGATTGAGCGCCCCTGCGTCCGGAAATGTCGGTCGGCTTTTCCGATCCCATTTCCGTCGATTTGGCGGA
>JBATYN010000608.1:0-3221 GCA_049674125.1 Pseudolabrys sp.
GGTGTAGAGCGTCAGCAGCTGTGAAAGCAGCAGGCCGCCGACGATCGTGATGCCGAGTGGATTGCGCAACTCCGATCCGGTGCCGCTCTCAAGCGCCAGCGGCAGCGCGCCGAACAAAGCGGCCAATGTCGTCATCATGATGGGGCGGAACCGCAAAAGGGCCGCCTGCATGATGGATTCCTCGGGCGAGAGACCCTGATGCCGCTCGGCTTCGATCGCGAAGTCGATCATCAAAATCGCGTTTTTCTTCACAATGCCCATCAACAGCACGATGCCGATCAGCGCGATCACCGAAAGGTCGTATCCGAGCAGCATGAGCGCCAGCAGCGCACCGACGCCGGCTGAGGGCAGGGTGGACAAAATCGTAAGCGGATGAATGAAGCTTTCGTACAACACCCCGAGCACGATGTAGATCGCGATGACCGCGGCGAGGATCAGCCACGGCTCGCCGGCGAGCGATTTGGCGAATTCGGCGGCATCGCCGGAATAAGTGCCGGTGACTGATGACGGCATCCCTATTTCCGTCTCGACCGACCGAATGGCCGCGACCGCGTCGGAAAGCGCGTAGCCCGGCGCCAGGTCGAAGCTGATGGTCACGGACGGGAATTGCTCCTGGTGCGCGATAGCGAGCGGCGCCGATGTCGGCACGAAACGCGCAAATGCGGCCAGCGGCACCTGGTTGCTGCTGGTCACGGCGTTGGGTGTGGCGGTCGTATTGGTATTGGTGGTGCCAGTCGCGGTATTGGCGACGGTTGCCGCTGTCCCATTCGAGGTGCTGGCGCCGGTGACGTAAAGCTTTGTGAGCGAGTTGGGGTCTTGCTGGTAGCGGGGCTGGGCCTCCAGAATCACGCGATACTGGTTGGCCTGGCCGTAGATCGTGGAAATCTGCCGTTGGCCGAAAGCGTCATTGAGCGTGTCGGTCACGCTCTGCATGGATACGCCCAGCCGTCCCGCCTGTTCGCGATCGACGTCGACCTGAACGCGCGGGCCGCCCTCCTGTGCTTCCGAAGCGACTTCGCGAAAGACCGGGTCTCCGCGCAATCGGTGCGCCAGCTTGTCGGCCCATGCGACCACTTCGTCGCGGTCGGTCGACACCAGCGTGTACTGGTACTGCGCGCGGCTTGCGCGGGTGGAAATCTGGATATCCTGCGTCGCCTGGAAATAAACGGTCATGCCGGCCACACTGGCGACGGCCTGTTTGAGCCGCGCGACGATGGCATCGACCCGGTCACGACGCTCGTCCCGCGGTTTGAGCGTGATGGCAAGCCGACCAGCATTGGGCGTTGCGTTGATTGGGCTGACGCCAATGACCGAAACGACACCGGTTACATCTGGATCGCCACGGATCGTGTCTTCCACCTGGCGTTGGAGGCGCTGCATTTCCGTAAATGAAATGTCGGTCGCGGCCTCCGTCACCGCAGTGATCAGGCCCGTGTCCTGCAAGGGCAGGAAACCTTTCGGTATGATGATGTAGAGAAAAATCGTGGCAACGAGCGTCGCCAGAGTGACTAGGAGGGTTTCGCGCTGCCGCCCAAGCACCCATTCGAGACTTCGCCGGTAGGCGTCAATCGTGCGTTCGGTCAGCTCATGGAAGCGCCTGGAGAAAGCATTATCCAGGCCGTCGCCATGCCGAAGCAGCCGCGAACACATCATCGGCGTTAGCGTCAGCGAGACGATAGCGGAAGCCACGACGGCGATTGTGAGAGTGAGCGCGAATTCGCGGAACATGCGGCCGACCAGGCCCGTCATGAACAGCAACGGAATAAACACCGCGATCAAAGATAACGTGAGCGAAATCACCGTGAAGCTGATTTCGCTCGCGCCGCGCAAGGCGGCGTCAAGCGCGTTTTCCCCATTTTCCATGTGGCGGACGATGTTTTCGATCATCACGATGGCGTCGTCGACAACGAAGCCAGTGCCGATCGTCAGGGCCATCAATGACAAATTGTCGAGTGAAAAGCCGCAGAACCACATCACACCGAACGTTGCGATCAGCGACAGGGGTAGCGCAACGCCGGCAATAATGGTGGCACGAATGGTCCGCAGGAAGACCAACACGACCAGCACCACCAGCCCGATGCTGAGCACCAGAGTGAACTGCACGTCGTGAATTGAGGCTCGGATGGTGGTTGTGCGGTCGTTGACGATGGTGAGGCTGGCGCCGGCCGGCATCGCGCGCCGCAAACGCGGCAATTCCGCACGCACGCGTTGCACGGTCTCGATCACGTTTGCGCCAGGCTGCCGCTGCACATCGATGACAATCGAGGGCTGCCCCCGGTACCAGGCGCCGACCTTGTTATTCTCCAGTCCGTCGAGCACGTCGGCGACATCGCTGATCTTGACCGGCGCGCCATTGCGAAACGCCAGCACCATGTCCTTGTAGACGTCGACGGTCGTGATCTGATCATTGGCCGAGATGGTGTAGGACTGATGCGCGCCGTCGAGCGAGCCTTTCGGTCCCGCAACATTGGCGCCGACGATGGCCGTACGCATATCGTCCAGCGCGATACCGTAAGAGGCGAGCCGCGACAGGTCAGCCTGAATGCGGATCGCAGGCCGGATGCCGCCTTGCACCGAGACGTGCCCGACGCCCGTGACCTCGGAGAGCCGCGGCGCCATGATGGTGTCCGCCATGTCGCTGAGCGCGCGCAGGTCGATTGTTTGCGATGTGATCGCGAGCGTAATGATCGGCGAGTCGGCCGGGTTCACTTTCGAATAGAGCGGCGGATAGGGCAGATTGCGCGGCAGCGTCGAGCCGGCAGCGTTGATCGCGGACTGCACGTCCTGCGAGGCGGCGTCGATATCGCGGTTGAGGTCGAATTGCAGCGTGACCTGGCTGATGCCGAATGAACTCGACGACGTCATCGTCTGCAGCGCCGGGATCTGCCCGAATTGCCGCTCCAGCGGCGCGGTAACCAGCGCGGCGATTGTGTCGGGATTGGCGCCCGGCAGCTGGGTCGTGACCTGGATGGTGGGAAAATCGACCTGCGGCAGCGCGGAAACCGGCAGCCACCAGTAGCCGAGAAATCCACCGAGCATCACCGCGACGCCGAGGAGGGATGTGGCGATCGGCCGGTGAATGAATGGGGACGATACGCTCATTGCTGCGAGTTCGGCCTCGTACTATTGCCGCCCCGCTGCCGATCGCCGCCTTGTGCGTCAGGACGCTGGCCGGTGCGCGGCCGCGCGCTTTTTGCAGGCGCAGCGCCCTGTGCCGGTGC
>JBATYN010000609.1:0-7669 GCA_049674125.1 Pseudolabrys sp.
GGATCCGGCTATGCCATCACCGAGGCGAGCATCGCACTCGATGGCAAGCAAATCTGTGACGCCACATTGACGCTTCGTGTGCTCGATTTTCCTAACGACGAAATGAAAATGCGTATGCGCGAAACCGCCGCTCGCGTCGGCTTTCCGGCCGAGGTGCCGGCCGATGGCTGAGAGCTCCAGGGAGGTCTGGATTACCGGCATTGGAATTATTTCGTGCCTCGGTGAAGGGCCTGATGCGCATTGGAAGAAATTAATGGAAGCGCGCCCAAGCGCGGACGCAACCACATTCGCGCCCTTCGTGGTCCATCCACTGGCCCCGATTAATTTCGACGCGCAAATCCCCAAGAAAGGCGATCAGCGCCAGATGGAAAACTGGCAGCGCATCGGCACTTACGCTGCCGGTCTCGCTCTCGATTCCGCCGGCGTGAAGGGCAACGCCGCTATCCTTTCCAAAATGGATATGATCGTTGCCGCCGGTGGAGGCGAACGCGATTTGACCGTGGATTCCAATATTCTCAGCGGCATTCAACACGCCGCAAATCCGGCGGCGTATCTCAATGAACGGTTGATGAGCGACCTCCGCCCGACACTGTTCCTGGCGCAGCTATCCAATCTGCTCGCCGGCAACATCTCGATCGTCCACGGCGTGACGGGTTCCTCGCGTACTTTTATGGGCGAGGAAGCTGCCGGCATCGACGCGGTGCGGATCGCACATGCGCGCATCGGCGCCGAACAAAGCGATATCGCGTTGGTGGGCGGCTCTTATAACGGCGAGCGTCCGGATTTGCTCATGCTCTATGAGTTTGCTGGCCTCGCACTGAAGGACAAGCTTTCACAGGTGTGGGAACGCAAGGAGGGCAAGGGCGGATTTGCCATGGCATCGCTCGGCGCTTTCCTCGTCATCGAAGCGCGCGATCACGCTGAAAAGCGTGGCGCCAAACCGCTCGGCCGCCTGACCGCGGTTGTCTCGGACCGCGCCAGCCGCCAACCCGGCACGATTACACAAACGCTGTCCGGGCTATGGGATCGAATCAAAGAAAAAATAGATGTCGCCCATATGGCGATCTTGTCTGGCGCCACCGGTACCAATCCAGCGACCGCCGAGGAACGTACTTTTTTGGAAAGTCACGCCGACCTTGCCGTTCGCGCGACGGGCTCATATCTCGGACATGGGCTGGAGCCGCAATTCGCCATGAATATCGCCTTGGCCACGATCGCGCTGGGACATGGTAGTCTGTTTCCGGCTTGCGATACGACGGGGCTGGAAAAGCCGACAAGCGGGGCTTTACGCCAGATCCTGGTGACAGGTATCGGACATTGGCGAGGCGAAGGCCTGGCGCTGGTTGATCGGGCCAGCTGAGGAGAAAAAAATGGCAGCGGGCAAGGATAAATTGGGACGACCGATTGTGGTGGTCACCGGCCTCGGTGTCGTCACCTCGCTCGGTGCCGGTAAAATCGATAATTGGGCAAAGCTCACCGCGGGTGAATCCGGTATCAAAACCATCACCCGTTTTCCCACCGACGGCCTAAAAACACGCATTGCAGGCACAATCGACTATCTGCCACCCCAGCCTTGTGCCGCCGCATTAACGGAATCGTTTGCCGAGCTCGCCGCCGAGGAGGCGGTTACACAATCCACCCTTGGCGCGGCGGGGAAATTCCCCGGCCCTCTTTTCCTGGCGGTGCCGCCGATTGAAATGGATTGGCCGCAGCGCCTCAAGGTTGGCGAAAAATCCGGTGCAAACGATAAAGTCACCTATGCCGATATGCTCCGCGTGAGCGCAGAATTTCCAGATTATCACCGCCGCTTCCTGCTCGGTTCGGTTGCCGACAATTTGGCGGACAAATTTGGGACGCTGGGCTCCCCGATTTCGCTCTCCACTGCATGCGCTTCAGGCGCGACCGCCATTCAACTCGGTGTCGAGGCAATTCGGCGCGGCGAAGCCACGGCTGCCCTTTGCATCGGCACTGATGGCTCGATCAATCCCGAAGCGGTGATCCGGTTTTCATTGCTTTCCGCGCTTTCCACCAGCAACGACGTGCCGGAAACCGCGGCCAAGCCGTTCTCGAAAAACCGCGACGGGTTCGTCATGGCCGAGGGCGCCGGTGCACTGGTGCTGGAAAGTTACGATTCGGCCAAAGCACGCGGTGCAAAAATTCTTGGTGTGCTCGAAGGCTGCGGCGAGATGACCGATGCATTTCACCGCACACGTTCGAGCCCCGATGGCAAGCCGATCGTCGGCTGTATTGTCCACGCTATCAAAGACGCCGCTCTTACCCCGAACGACATCGATTACGTCAACGCGCACGGCACCAGCACCCCGGAAAATGACAAGATGGAATATCTGGGCTGCGCGACCGTCTTTGGCGAACGCATGAAATCTCTGCCGATTTCTTCCAACAAATCCATGATCGGCCATACGCTGTCGGCGGCCGGCGCGGTGGAAGCCGTATTCACACTGCTCACGCTGCAGCACCAGCGCATTCCACCTACCATCAATTACGCCATTCCCGACCCAGCAATCCCGCTTGACGTCGTACCAAACGAGGCGCGCGATGCGCGCCTGCGTCATGCAATTTCGAATTCGTTCGGCTTTGGCGGCCAAAACGTTTCTTTGGTGATGGGGCTCGAGCCCGCCTGACGGCCGGGCGAGCCAACCCCCATGCGCACGCTGAGACTAATCGCCGACCGCAAGCTGGAACTTGCCGATGTGCCGCCTCCCCCGCCGCCCGGCGCAGGCGAGGTGCAAATCCGCATCAAAGCGGTCGCACTCAATCATCTCGACTTATGGGGCTTTCGCGGAATGGCTTTCGCCAAGCGGCAGTTGCCGCTGGTGGTCGGGGCTGAGGCTTCCGGTGAAATCGCCGCCACGGGCAATGACGTCACGGGCTTCAAGCCTGGCGACAAGGTTGTGATGTATGGCGCAATGACTTGCGGCCATTGCGCCGCCTGCCGCGAGGGCCGCGACAATTTATGCGAGAACGTCAAAGGCATTATGGGCTTCCACATCGACGGGTTCGCGCGCGACCTGATCAATTTGCCGGCACGGCTGGTCATCCCCGTGCCTTCCGGCGTTTCGCTGCGTGACGCCGCTTGCGCGCCGATTGCGTTCGGCACGGTCGAACACATGCTGTTCGACAATGCCAAACTCAAACCCGGCGAGACGATTCTCGTGCATGCCGGTGGCTCAGGTATCGGGTCGGTCGCAATCAAGATGGCGAAAGCGCTCGGCTGCACCGTCATCACAACGGTCGGCGATGACGCCAAGGCGGAGAAGGCGAAGGCCCTCGGCGCCGATCATGTCATCAATTACAAAACCGAACGCTTTGAAGGCGTTACCCGAAAGATTACCGCAAAAAAAGGCGTCGACGTTGTGTTCGAACACGTCGGCGGAGAGGGCTTCAACGCCTCCCTTCTCTGCCTCAAGCGCGGCGGACGGCTTGTCACGTGCGGCTCGACCGCCGGCCCGACCGTGACAATCAACCTGATGCAGTTGTTCCAACAGCAGTACAAGATACTTGGCTCGTTCGGTGCCTCGATGCGCAATATCCGCGACAGTCTGTCAAAGATTGCCGCCGGCATGGCGCCGATCATCGATACCGAAGTGCCGCTGGCCGAGTTCGAGCGTGGGCTGGAGCGGATTGAGAGCCGGCAGGTGTTCGGCAAAGTCATCGTCAATTTCTAGCGCATGATCCCGAAAAGCAGGGACCGGTTTTCGGAAAAGACCATGCGCCCTGTAGACACGGTCGTATTGCGATGAAGCGAATCCTCCGGCGCCTGCGCCGCGGTTTTAAGCGCGCAAGCGATGCGCTGATCTCGGCGATTGTGATCGGCATGATCAAGGCGCTGCGCCTGACCAATCCCGACATGATGGCCGATGTCGCCGGATCGATAACCCGTACGGTCGGCCCCTGGCTTCCCGAAAACCGAATTGGGCGCGCGAATCTCAAGGCGGCATTCCCGGACAAATCAGACGTCGAGATCGATGAAATCCTGCGCGGATGCTGGGACAATCTGGGCCGCATGGGCGCGGAATTTGCCCATCTCGATCGGCTCTGGGATTTTGATCCCGAAAATTCCAAGCGCCGGGGGCGCATTGAAATTTTGGATGCCGATATCGAGCGGTTTCGGGAATTGCTGTACGACGACAAACCCGCGCTTGTGTTTGCGGCCCACCTCGGCAACTGGGAATTGCCCGCAATCTGCGCCGCCACTTACAAACTCGACAGCGCAGTACTCTATCGCCGTCCCAACGTCGCTGGCATTGACGAATGGTTGCGCAAGACCCGCACGGCAAGCATGGGCGAATTGATCTCCACCGGGCTCGATGCCCCGGTGAAGATTGCGGAAGCAATCAAACGTGGCGCGCATGTCGGTATGCTGGTCGACCAATATTACGTGCGTGGCGTGCCTGTGACTTTCTTCGGGCAGCGCACGATGGCCAATCCTCTGATCGCACGCCTCGCCCGCCATTTCGACTGCCCCATCCATGGCGCCCGCATCATCCGCCTCCCCGAGCATCGTTTTCGCGGCGAAATGACGGACGCGATCGCGCCCGCGCGCGACGCCGAGGGCAAGATTGACGTTGCCGGCACCATGCAAATCATCACCGCCGTGATTGAAGGCTGGATCCGCGAATACCCGGAACAATGGCTGTGGCTGCACCGCCGATGGCGGCCCGACGATCAGCAGTCGGTCAGCGGCCGGTCTTGATTTTCGTCCACAGGCGGTTCAGCAGCCGCTGCGCCTTCTGATCGCGTGCGCCGACGGTGTAGAGCCGGTTCATGGTTGCGGCATCAGGATAAACGCTTTTGTCGTCCAGCACCGCCTTGTCGACAAATTTCTGGCTCGAAAGATTGCCGTTGGCGTAGGCCACCAGATTGCTGTTTTTCGCCGCGACTTCAGGCCGCAACAGATAGTCGATAAAGGCGTGCGCTTCGGCGACGTGGGCCGCATCCTTCGGGATGGCGAGATTGTCGAAAAACATCTGTGCGCCCTCCTTCGGAATTGAATAGCCGATCTCAACGCCATTCCTGGCCTCCGCAGCGCGCCGCTGCGATTGCTTGATGTCGCCGGACCAGCCGACCACAAGGCAAATTTCTCCTGCAGCCAAAGCGTTCAGATACTCCGAGGAATGGAATTTTCGTACGAACGAGCGGATTTTCATCAAAAGCTCGGACGTCTTATCCAAATCTTTCGGATCCGTGGAGTTCGGATTGAGGCCGAGGTAGTGCAGCGCCGCCGGCATGATGTCGTCGGCGGAATCGAGCATGTGGATTCCGCAGTCCTTAAACTTCGCCAGATTCTCCGGCTTGAATACGATATCCCAGCTTTCGATCTTGCCGTCGGGACCGAGCCGCTCGCGCATCGCCTTCACGTTGTAGCCGATACCCGTGGTGCCCCACATGTAATTGACGGCGTACTGGTTGCCCGGATCATAGACCGCAAGGCGCTTTGCGATATCCGGCCAGACATTGCCGAGATTCTTGAGCTGGCTTTTGTCGAGCTTCTGGAAGACGCCGGCCTTGATTTGCCGCTCGAGAAAGTACGCCGTCGGCACAACGACGTCGTAGCCGGATTTGCCGGCGAGCAACTTGGTTTCCAAAGTCTCATTGGCATCAAAGGTGTCGTACTGGACTTTGATGCCGGTCTCCTTGGTGAAGTCCTCAAGGACTTTCGGGTCGATGTAGTCCGACCAGTTATAGACGTTGACCACGCGCTGGCTCTGCGCAACCGCAATGGCGATACCCATGGTGCCCAGGCTGATGGCCAGAGCAGCGAATTTCAATGCGCGGCACATAGGAAGCCTCGGGTCGATGCGGTGATTCAGGTTTTGGTCGGAAGGCCGGCCGCCTTCCAGGCGATAATGCCGCCGGCAAGATGAGCGCTGTATGGAAATCCCGCGTCCTGCGCCGCAACCGAAGCGGTGATCGAGCGCCGCCCGGACCGGCAAGCGAACACGACTTGTTTGCCTTGCGGATCGGGAATTGCGGCCGGGTCAAAACACGAGAGCGGTACGATCACGGCGTCCGGGTAACTTTCAACCGACGTCTCATTCGGTTCGCGCACATCGACCAGCAACATTCGTCCGTCGCGCAATCCCGCGGCGACCTGCTCGGGCGTGAGGTTCGTGACCTCGTCGGCGCGCGGCATTTCGTCGGCCATTACCGGAACTCCGTTACCGAGCAATGGTGGGTTTTAGCCGGAAATCCGGGCTGCCGCATCAGTCTTTTCGGCGATCCAATCCTAGATCGTAACCTGCGTCCCGACCTCCACGACGCGGCCCGTCGGAATCTGGAAATAGTCGGTCGCATCGTTCGCAACCCGCGTAAGCCCGATAAACAGCCGGTCTTGCCAATGCGGCATGCCCGAATGCGCGGCGGGCTTGAGTGCCCGGCGCGACAGGAAGAACGACGTCGACATAATGTCGAATTGCCATCCGAGCTTCCGCGCAATCGCCAACCCCTTCGGAATGTTCGGTGTTTCCATAAAGCCAAAGCGTAGCACCACGCGCGAGAAGGTCTTGCCAACCGGCGCAATGCGCACGCGCTCGGCCGGATCGACGCGAGGTGTGTCGGCCGTCTCGATCGTGAGAATGACGTTCTTTTCGTGCAGAACCTTGTAGTGTTTGAGGCTGTGCAACAATGCGGTCGGCGCGCTCACCGGGTCGCTGGTGAGGAACACGGCGGTCCCCGGCACCCGGGCAGGCGGCTTCTTTTCCAGGCTTTTGACCAAAGATTCGAGCGGCGTTTCCTGCCGGCGCGTTTTTTCAGACAGCAGCCGGCTGCCGCGGCGCCAGGTATACATCACCGCCATAACCAAAGCGCCGAGCGCCAGCGGCATCCAGCCGCCCTCGACGACCTTGAGCAGGTTGGCGGCAAGGAACGTCAGATCGATGAACAGGAACGGCAGCATCAAAGCCAGCGCACCGATCAGAGGCCAAAGCCAGACTCGCCGTATCACGATGATCGACATCATGGCCGTTACGACCATGGTCCCGGTAACCGCGATGCCATAGGCGGAAGCGAGGGCACTGGAGGAACGAAACAGCGCCACCAGCAGCAATACGCCGAACAGCAGCAGCGTGTTCACCCGCGGCATATAGATTTGTCCGAATAGCGATTCCGACGTGTGGCGGATTTCCAGCCGCGGCAGTAAGCCGAGCTGAATCGCCTGGCGCGTGAGCGAATAGGCACCGGTGATCACTGCCTGGCTCGCGATCACGGTGGCCGCGGTGGCGAGTATCACCATCGGCAGCAAGGCCCAGTCAGGGAAAAGCAGGAAGAATGGATTCTCAACCGCCTTCGGATCGGCCAAGACCAACGCGCCCTGCCCGAGATAGTTGAGGATAAGTGCGGGCAGCACAACGACCAGCCACGCAAATCGAATCGGCCCGCGGCCGAAATGGCCAAGATCCGCGTAAAGCGCTTCCGCACCGGTCACAACCAGGAACACGGCGCCGAGCGTATAAAATCCGATGATGCCGTGGTGGAGCAAAAAACTTATTCCGTACCAGGGATTAAACGCGAGCAGGACCGTCAAATTTTGCGCAACATGCCAGATGCCGCCGGCTGCGATGGTCGCAAACCAGAACAGCGTGACCGGACCAAAGAAAGAGGCAACGCTCGCGGTGCCACGCGACTGCACCATGAACAGCAGGACCAGGAG
>JBATYN010000610.1:0-10947 GCA_049674125.1 Pseudolabrys sp.
GCAATCCGTCGATGCCGCCAAGATCCACGAACGCGCCGTAGTCGGTGATGTTCTTCACGACGCCGTCGATGACCTGGCCTTCCTCGAGGTTCTGCACCAGTTCCTGGCGCTGCTCGGCGCGTGTCTCTTCAAGGACAGTCCGGCGTGACACGACGATATTGCCACGACGGCGGTCCATTTTCAGGATCTGGAACTGCTGTGGCACGTTCATCAATGGTGTAACATCGCGGATCGGACGGATATCAACTTGCGACCGCGGCAGGAACGCCACTGCGCCGTCAAGATCAACGGTGAAGCCGCCCTTGACCTGATTGAAGATGACGCCCTGGACTTTTTCGCTGCCGTTGAATGCCTTTTCCAGCTTGCCCCAGCTTTCTTCGCGTCGCGCCTTATCGCGCGACAGCACCGCTTCGCCAAGCGCGTTCTCGACGCGCTCGAGATAGACTTCGACATCGTCGCCCACCTTGAGAGAGCCCTGCCGTCCGGGTCCGGTGAATTCACGCAAGGCCACACGGCCCTCCGTCTTCAAACCGACGTCAATGACGGCGAATTCCTTTTCGATGCCGACGACCTTGCCCTTGATGACGGAACCTTCCTGCAGGTTTCCGCCGCCGAAGGTCTCATCGAGTAGCTTGGCGAAGTCTTCACGCGAGGGTGCTGTAGCGGTGGCCATGGAGTCTCCTGTAAGCGGGCGCCGGCGGGTTGGAATGATGTTCAACGGGGGGCTCGGGCCATCGGTCCCGCAAGACCAAAGGCGGCCTCCGGAAATCCGGATGGCCGGCGCAAATACCGTGCTTGTCGAACGATTGAGCGGTCAGGCGCGCTTTACGCAGAGGCTCGAGCGGGGCTTTGTCCTCCAACACGAGGGACGGTCAACCGCGCCCTCGGCCCGCTCGGGTGGCCTCGACGATGTCGATGGCGGCCCGGATAGCCGCGTCTATATCTAAATGCGTTGTATCGAGCAAGTGCGCGTCCGGTGCCTGTTTTAGGGGCGCCGCTGCGCGGCTTTTATCGCGTTCGTCTCTCCTGCGGATGTCGGCAAGAACCGCGTTTTCGTCGATATTGCGGCCCTGCGCCGTGTATTCGGCGGCCCGGCGGCGGGCGCGGACCTCCGGGGTCGCGGTCACGAAGATTTTAACATCGGCACTAGGACATATGACCGTACCGATGTCCCGACCATCCAACACAGCTCCCGGCGACCTGGCGGCAAACTCGCGCTGGAATGAGAGAAGCGCATTGCGCACCTCTGGGATGGCGGAGACGATCGAAGCCGCTTCACTGATGCTGTGCACCTTGAGTGCAACTTCATCGAAGCGCGAAGGATCGAGTGCATTCGCCGCAGACGCGGCGGCCGCGACGTCGCCAGGACTTCGACCAGCATCAAGCACCGCTTTGGCAACGGCGCGATAAATCAGTCCTGTGTCGAGATGGCGCAAGCCATAGTGCGCGGCAAGCCGCTTGCCGAGCGTGCCTTTGCCCGAGGCGGCCGGCCCATCAATGGCAATGATCATGTGAAATCCGCGCCGACCGACCGCATCAATTCGACAAAGCCCGGAAAGCTGGTCGCGATGAACGCGCTATCGTCGATACGCACCGGATTTTCAGTGCCGAGTCCCATTACCAGCGCTGCCATAGCGATGCGGTGGTCCATATGGGTCTTCACCTCGCCAGCGCCGAACGGCCGCCCTTTACCCTGCACGATCAGATCGTCGCTCTCGATTTCGACCGTGACACCATTAGCGCGTAGCATCTCCGCAGTCGCGGCCAAGCGATCAGACTCTTTCACACGCAACTCTTTCAAACCGCGCATGCGCGTCACACCCTCTGCGAAGGATGCGGCCACCGCAAGGATTGGATACTCATCGATCATCGATGGCGCGCGTTCCGGTGGCACGTCCACGCCCTTGAGCGCAGAGGTGCGCACGCGCAGATTCGAGACTTCTTCTCCGCCATCATCACGCATTTCCAGCGTCTCTATAGAGGCGCCCATCTCAAGCAACGTGGTCAGCAAACCGGTACGCAGCGAATTGGTCATCACCGCTTCGAGAATGAGTTCGGAGCCGGGAGCGATCAAAGCAGCGACAAGCGGAAATGCGGCAGACGAAGGATCGGCCGGCACCAGAACATTTGCTGGCTCTAGTTCGGGTTGTCCTTGCAAAACAATTCGCCGGCCGTGCTCACCGTGCAGCTTGCTGGTAATCTTGGCGCCGAAGTGTTTCAGCAACCGTTCGGTATGATCTCGAGTCGCTTCTGATTCAATAACTGTCGTCTCCCCCGGCGCCGCAAGCCCAGCGAGCAAAACTGCCGATTTGAGTTGCGCCGACGCGACCGGTGGCTCGTAAATAATCGGGATCGGATCGGCTGCACCCCGCAGGATTAACGGCAGTCGTCCGTCATCGGCAATTTGGACGACGCGCGCGCCCATCTTCTCCAGCGGATCGAGCACGCGCCGCATCGGCCGGCTGCGCAAGGAGTCGTCGCCATCGAAAGTAACCGTCACGGGGGCACCTGCTACGGCGCCAATCGCTAATCTCGCACCGGTGCCGGAATTGCCAAAATTGAGCGCCCTGGCCGGCTCCGCAAAACCACCAACGCCGACACCGTGAACGCGCCATGCGTGATCGCCGGTTCGTTCCACCCGGGCGCCTAAAGCACGCATGGCTTCGGCGGTATGCAAGACGTCCTCGCCTTCCAACAGTCCCGAGATCGTGGTTTCGCCAACCGTAAGCGCACCGAGGATCAAGACGCGGTGGGAGATCGATTTGTCGCCGGGGACCCGCATGCGGCCCTGGACAGGACCGTTTTGGCGGGCGGTTAGCGGCGTGGAATCTGCAGAGTTCACCGGGTGGTATCCTTAAAATCTTCGCCGTCCTACCACGCAGCCGCGCGTGCCGTCATCCTGCCGCTTTTGGCTCATCGGGCGCCTGTGCGCTATTGACAGGGGCGTTGCAACTAGCCAAGTGAAACACCGATTTAACCGACCTGTCCCGAGGAACCTCGACTGTGGCGAAACCTGATCTCGGCACCAAGCGCGTCTGTCCCGATACCGGTCGTAAGTTTTACGATCTCAACAAGACGCCGGTGATGTCACCTTATACCGGTAAAGTCGTTCCGATAGCGGCACCGACGCCTCCGCGCGCGCGGGCCGAACCCGCGCCTGTGAAGCCGGCACCGGTCGCACCGACTGAAGCCATTGTCCCGGAAACGGCGGACGCCGAATTCGTTTCGTTGGAAGACGCCGAGGCCGAACAACAGGGCAAGAAGCCGGCGGCAGCCGAGGGCGCAGCCGCGGCGGGCGAGGAAGAAGAAGTCGAGATGGACGAGAGCCTCGACGACGCCGCCTTCATCGAGGAACAGGAAGAAGGCGATGCCGATGTGACAGACATCATCGGCGAGTCCATCGAGAAAGAAGAGGAGACCTGAGCACGCGGCCGCTCGCGTTTCTCATCGAGCGGCAATCGAATTCGACGATTGGGGCCATAGCTCAGATGGGAGAGCGCGTGAATGGCATTCACGAGGTCGGCGGTTCGATCCCGCCTGGCTCCACCAGCCTTCGCGAATGATAACTTTGCAAGCCGTCCGATGGGCGGCTTTTTTGTTGCCGCGCGCGCCACCGGTAACGCTGCTGACAAGTCATATCGTGACATTGCATGATACGCGGCAAACCGGGGATCAGACATGCAAGGCAAGATCGCGCTGGAAGAACATTTCGCTATTGAACCGACACTCGGCGATTCAAAGGTGTTCGGCGGGCATGTGTGGAAGGACCTGGGCCACCGTTTGCTCGACATCCAAGACACGCGGTTGCGCGAAATGGACAAGCATGGGATCGAAATGATGATCCTGTCGCTCAATGCCCCGGCGATCCAGGCAATTCACGAGGTCAAAAACGCGATTGCAATCGCCAAGCAAGCGAATGACGTCCTCGCCGCCGAAGTGCGCAGACGCCCGAGTCGTTTTGCCGCGTTCGCAGCATTGCCGATGCAGGATCCCGACGCTGCAGGCGCCGAGCTCACGCGCTGCGTCAAGGACCTCGGCATGGTCGGCGCACTGGTCAATGGATTTTCACAAATCGGAACGGCGGATAACGTCACCTATTACGATGCCCCGCAATACCGGCCGTTCTGGCATACAGTCGAGACACTCGATGTGCCGCTCTATCTGCACCCGCGCAATCCCTTGCCGAGCTGGACGAAATTCTACGAGGGCCACAACTGGATGCTCGGGCCGAACTGGGCCTTCGCGGCGGAGACGGCTGTGCACGCGCTACGCCTGATCGGCAGCGGTTTGTTTGACGAGTGCCCGCGACTGAAGATGGTGCTCGGCCATATCGGCGAGGGCATTCCCGTCTATCTTTGGCGCATCGATAATCGCAACGGCTGGATGAAGGCGCCGCATAAATATCCGGCCAAGCAGGGCGTGGCCTACTATTTCCGGAAGCACTTCCACCTGACGACATCGGGTAACTTCGACACACCCGCGCTCGTCAATGCCATGACCGTGATGGGCGTCGACCGCGTCATGTTTTCGGTCGATTGGCCATTCGAGGATGTCGGTGAAGGCGCGCAGTGGTTCGACAAAGCGGAGATCAGCGAAGCAGATCGCGCCAAAGTCGGCCGCGACAACGCAATAAAATTATTTCGGCTGCCGCTGCGCTAGTCAACGCATGCGGTAGCGCTCGACCGCGTTGTTATCCCACACCATGCCGCTGCCCGGGCGCGCGGACAACACGGCGTGACCATCGGTGATCGCGAGCGGCTCCTCGACCAGCACGTTCGCCCAGTCGACATATTCCAGGAAATGACAAGTTGGCGTGGCGGCGAGCAAATGCGCGCTCACCTCGGGGAAAAGATGTGATGACATTTTCATGCCGTGGGATTGCGCGATCTCGGCGGCCTGGCGCCAGCCGGTGACACCACCGATACGCTCAAGATCCGGCATCACGTAGTCGGCCGCATGATGTTCGATCGCGACCGACATTGCGGTGGGCAAGGAGAAATTTTCACCGATTTGAATCGGGACCTGGAGTTCGCGCGCAAGCTTTGCAGCACCGGTATAGTCATCATGCCGGATCGGCTCTTCTAGCCAATAAATATTTTCAGAATCGAGAGCCCGGCCTCGCACGAGCGCATCATCCACACTGAGCGCCTGATTGTAATCGACCATCAACGCAATGGCGTCACCGACCCTTTTGCGCACTGCGTGTACAGCAGCGATATCGGTCTGCAGTGTCGGGTAGCCGAGGCGAAGCTTGATTGCGCGAAACCCGCCGGACAGCAGTTTCTCCGCTTCGGCCGCCAGAAGTCCAAGATCATCCGTGAGGCCGAGGCCGCAACTGTTGTAGGCGGGGATAGGTCGTGATGCGGCCCCGAGCAGCGTGGCAAGCGGGACATCAGCCGCGACCGCTAGTGCATCCCAACACGCGGTGTCGAACCCGGACATCGCCATGCGCACGACACCTTGCACGCCGATCAATGTGAAGCGTTTTGTGAGCTTCGCCCAGAGTTCGTCCGGTTTGACCGTTGCGCCCTGGACGACGCGCTCGACCTCGCCAAGCAGGCTGATGATTGCCGGCGCCGCCGCACGCAGATAGCAAAACACGTAGGTGCGGCCGGTGATGCCCTCCTCGGTCTCAAGGTCGATCAGGACCAGAGGCACCTGGCGAAACGCGCCCATGGTGGTCCCCAGCACGAAATTAGGTGGAACTTCGACCGGCGTGGCCCGGAGGGCGCGAACGTTGAGCGATGGTATTGGCATCTGCTTTGGCATGAAAAACCCTGCTGGCGGCTGATTATAGCGGCCTACAGGCCAGTTTCCGCCTGTTCTTGAACCATTAACCCGCCCTGCCCATATTAGGATCGACCGATCGGCAGTTGCCGCCCGGTTGGGGTGCCTGAAAGGGGCCCCGTCAAAGTCGCTTCAAGCGAGGGCTTTGAGACCAATGTCGCGAGTTCCATCCCTCTCCAGCCCGTTTCTCTTGGGTTTTGATGAGATCGAGCGTGTGCTCGACCGTGTCGCCAAGGGGGCCGACGGCTATCCGCCCTACAATATCGAGCGGTTGCCGCGCGACGGGCAAAACCCGGAGCGGTTGCGCATTACACTTGCTGTCGCCGGGTTCACCCGCGAGCAACTCGATGTCAGTGTCGAGGAAAGCCAGTTGATGATTCGCGGCCGGCAACAGGACGACAAGACCCGCCAATATCTCCATCGCGGCATCGCCGCACGCCAATTCCAGCGCACGTTCGTGCTGGCTGACGGCATGGAGGTCATGGGCGCAGACCTGAAAAACGGGCTGTTGTCGATTGATTTGGCGCGGCCACAGCCGGAACGGATCGTGAAATCGATCTCGATCAATGAAAATGAACAGGAATGACGGACTCGTGAAGCAGGACTCGACCGCGTCAAGCGTTTATTCAGAAAGGAGTCGAGGGCCATGCCCAACGACAAACAGACTGAACCGAACACGACTCATCCGGCGATCACCCAGGAAGCGCTGGCACAGCTTGGCGATGGCCGCCTGGCCTACGTCAAGTCGATCCGCTCCGAAGATGTCGCCAACTTGTTTCCGCAAGCGCCGAAAATCGAACCCGGCATCAAACTATTCGCGCTGCATGCGGCGGATGGCACACCGATCATGCTTACCGACACGCGCGAAGCCGCGGTCGCGAACGCCTGGAGCCAGGAGCTCGAAGCAGTCAGCGTGCACTGAAGGCCGTCCACTCCGCACGACGTCATGCCCGGCCTTGCGCCGGGCATTCACGTCTTAGTCGAGAATCAGGAAACGCAAAGCGGATGACCGGAACAAGCCCGGCCATGACGAAAGCGGCAACTCTTTCGAAAAGTCTTACGCCGCGCTACTCGCCGGCGGCATCGCCAGCACGGCGTAAACCGCATTTGCGTCACTCGATTCGCGGAGGCGTCGCGCAATCTCCGGATCGCGCAATTGCCGCGCGACTCGCGCGAGTGCCTTGAGGTGATCGGCGCCGGCAGCTTCCGGGGCGAGCAACAGAAAAATCAGATCAACTGGCTGGCCGTCGAGCGCCTCAAAATCGATTGGCTTGTGCAGCCTTGCGAACAGACCGAACAGCCGCCCAAGCTTGGGCAATTTGCCGTGCGGGATCGCTACGCCATTGCCAACCGCGGTTGAGCCGAGCTTCTCGCGTTGAAGGAGAATTTCCAGAATTGCCTTTTCGTTCTGACCAGTAAGTTCGGCCGCACGCGCGGCTAATTCCTGTATCGCCTGCTTCTTGCCGTTAACCTTCAGAGCCGGGATAACCGCGTTCGGCGCGACGAGATCGGTGAGCGTCATGGACGTGTCCAATGATCGGGGATATCGGCGCCACGTTGCAAAGGGGGTGTTGAAGGCGGCGGACCATAAGAGTGGCCCGTGCTGTCGTCAATGGGCGAAGTCGACCCGTTATTGGCTGCTTTTCTTGCTTTTTTGGGCATTTTCAGCCACCGCGGCGACCTTGATGGTCCTTACGCCGGCGTTTGTATCGTCGCAACCGCTTTTCGATGCGAACAGCTGCTTGGTCGGCGCTATCGTAAGCATCCGGCGCCATCCCCTCAGCTTCAAGCAATGCGCCTGAATCAAGGTGCAGCACGCATTCGGTACGAAATCCGAAACCATCCTTTCCAATGGTGGCATGCCCTGAATAGCCACCACGAAAATACTTTGAGGCGGCCTCTTCGACGCGGTCAGTGATCTTGCGTTGCAGCGCCGCGCCGATGCTAATGTTCCGTCCCGAAACGCGTAAAGGCATCGATTGCCTCCATCGGTGCATAAGTGGCGCCAGTTGCCCGTCCGGCAGTAAAGATTTCAGCTTAAAAATGTTCCGGACGTCAATGTGTCAGGACGCGCGAGTTCAGGCGCCGGCTGCCAGTTTTTCACGCCGGCGCTGCACCGACGATGGTATACGCATAGCTTCCCGGTACTTCGCGACAGTGCGGCGCGCGATGTCGATTCCAGCGCCGCGCAACTTTTCGACGATGGTGTCGTCCGACAGGACGTCCGCGGCACTCTCGCTGTCAATAAGTTGGCGGATGCGATGACGTACGGCTTCGGCTGAATGCGCCTCCCCGCCATCGGCAGCCGCGATCGACGAAGTGAAAAAGTACTTCAATTCAAAAATACCGCGGTTAGTCGCCATGTATTTATTAGCGGTAACTCGGGAAACCGTTGACTCATGCATGCTAATGGCGTCGGCGACCGTTTTCAGATTCAACGGACGCAAGTGCTGCACGCCTCTGGCAAAGAAGCCATCTTGCTGACGTACGATTTCACTCGACACTTTTAGAATTGTCTTCGCACGTTGATCGAGCGCGCGCACCAACCATGTGGCGGTTTGCATGCAATCTGCAATGTAGGCTTTCTCTTTGTCGTTGCGCGTCGTTTTCGAAACTTGCGCATGATAACGCTGATTTATTAGGACTTTCGGTAGCGTGTCGGAATTGAGTTCGACTTGCCAGGTGCCGTCCGGCGCAGCGCGCACAAAGACGTCCGGAACAATCGGCTGCACCGTTGTGGAGCCGAAGGCCAAGCCCGGCTTGGGATTGAGCATGCGGATCTCGGCGATCATGTCGGCAAGATCGTCGTCGCTGACGCCGCATATCCGACGCAGTCCGGCGAGATCGCGTTTGGCCAGCAGATCGAGATGTTCGACCAGGGCTCGCATCGCCGGGTCGTAGCGGTCCCGCTCCTTCAGCTGGATAGCAAGACATTCGGTAAGATTGCGCGCGCACACTCCGGCCGGATCGAATGTCTGCAAGACCGCGAGCACAAGCTCTACGTCGCTGCGATCGGCGCCAAGTTTTTCAGCAACGGTGTCGAGGTCGCCGATCAGATAGCCGGCCTCATCCACCATATCGATCAGGTATTGCGCGATCATGCGGCCGGCTGGATTGGAAATCGCCAGCGCCATTTGTTCGGCCAGATGATTGGCAAGCGTCGTTTCCGCTGAAACGAAGGCCTCAAGATTGTAGTCTTCGCCAGCGGGCGAAGCTGCGCCCGACCATTCCGAATATGAGGGCAGCGGCGCCTCAGCCGATTTCGAGGTTTTGTCCCCACTGTCGTCGGGAAAGACGTTCTCGAGTTCGGTCCCGAGCCCCTGCTCCATGGATGTGCGACTGGTCTCAAGATCCGCGCCGATCCAGTCGGACGTGGCGGAAACGTCGTCGCTGCCCTCACCCTCTGCGAGCGCAGCGCTCGCTTCCGCGCCAGGGGCCGGCCCTTCATCTTCGGCGCGCTCGAGCAGCGGGTTGCGCTCAAGTTCCCCTTCGACGTAGGCCACCAGATCAAGACTGGAGAGCTGTAGCAGCTTGATGGCCTGCATCAGCTGCGGCGTCATCACCAGCCCTTGTGTCTGGCGAAACTCCAATCTCTGCGAAAGCGCCATGAAATTTCCGGCCGAGCTGGTCCGATTCTTGCTTGTATAAATTTATATCAGGTCATATGCGTCAGCGATACGCATTTTCGCAACTCGCCGTTGCACAAAAAATGTGCGGATTAACCAATCAGGATCGTCGGTCTTACAGCCGAAATTCTTCGCCGAGATAAAGCCGACGCACTTCCGGATTGTTGACGATGTCGTCTGCGCGTCCTTCCATCAGGACTTCGCCGGAATAGATGATGTAAGCGCGGTCCGTGAGACCGAGCGTCTCGCGCACATTGTGATCAGTGATGAGGACGCCGATGCCGCGATTGGTGAGATGGCGAACCAGTGCCTGGATGTCACCGACCGCGATCGGATCAATGCCGGCGAATGGCTCGTCGAGCAGCATGTAGCTTGGCCGCGTCGCCAGGGCCCGCGCGATTTCCACGCGTCGTCTTTCGCCACCCGACAGCGCGATGGTTGGCGTCTTGCGCACTCGAGCAATATTGAATTCTTCAAGCAGCGCGTTGAGATCGGTTTCGCGCTGTTTCCGGTCGGGCTCCACCACTTCCAGCACTGAACGGATATTGTCCTCCACATTGAGGCCTCGAAAGATTGAAGCCTCCTGCGGTAGGTAGCCAATGCCAAGCCGCGCCCGTTGGTACATCGGAAGTGCAGTAACGTCGTAGCCATCGAGCTCGATGCGACCACGATCGGCATTGATCAAACCGGTGATCATGTAAAACACGGTGGTCTTGCCTGCCCCATTAGGGCCGAGCAGGCCGACGGCTTCGCCGCGCCGCACATAAAGCGTGACACCCCTTACCACCATGCGGCCGCCAAAGCTTTTCTCGACGCCATGAGCGGCAAGATAGGCGTGACGGCTCGCCTGACGGCCGTCACCGTCGCGCCGCGGCCGGGCGGCACCCTGGGTCTGCGCTGCATCACGCATTTGCGGCGAAGTCTGAATTTGTGGATTGCGTGCAGCAGCCTGGTGCGCGCGAGCTTCCGGAGTCAGAACGCGACGAGGCTGTGACGGTCGGCGCCAAAACAGCGAGAGGATATTCACCGGACTACCTCGCGGCGCAAGACTGGAAACGCAACTTTAGCTGATTCCCGAAGATGCCAGTGGCTGGAGTTGCTGTGCACGTGCTGCAGCTCGACTAAAACGGGCGCACAGGAATTGGCCGCGGCGAAGCCGCGTTATTGCCGCCGGGTTTGGGGTTTAAATCAGATCCGGAGCCGTTGAAAAGGCCTTGCACGCGGCCGCCTTCAACGCGCGACACACCGCTGGTCAGATCGACGACCAGTTTTTCACCTCTCAGCACATTTTGTCCTTGTGTCATAACCACTGGGTTGCCGGTCAGCGTGACAGTGTTGCTCTTCATATCGAAAATACCAAGTTCGCCGGTAGCGGTTTGGTCCTTCTGTGTCACCACAACGGCACCCCGTGCCTCCAGCCGCTTGATACGTTGCTCACCGCCGGGTCCGGGCGCGGCCGCCTGAAGAGTCTTGGTTTTGTCAGCGGCATCTTGCTCGTAGAACACCACCAACGATTTGCAGCGCAAGCCGGTGT
>JBATYN010000611.1:0-4458 GCA_049674125.1 Pseudolabrys sp.
CTGGGTGACGGCGCCAATGCCGATTTCGACGTCGTGGTGGCCGCGCCCGACGGCAAGACGCTGGCGCAAGGCGGACTGCATTACGACCTGCTCAAGGTCGAGACCAGTTATCAGTGGTATCGCCAGAACGGCCAATGGCAATACGAGCCGGTCAAGCGTACCGAGCGCGTGGCCGACGGCACGGTGGACGCGACCGCCGATAAGCCGGCGCGGATTACGATGCCGGTGAAATGGGGCCACTATCGTCTGGAGGTGTCGTCGCCTGAGCCGAATGGCGCCATCACCTCGCTCACCTTCGATGCCGGTTTCTATGCCGAAGCCAACGCCGATACGCCCGATCTGCTCGAAGTCGCGCTCGACAAATCCGATTACAAATCAGGCGATGCCATGAACGTCTCGGTGACCGCGCGCACGGCCGGCCGCCTGACGCTCAATGTGTTCACCGACCGGCTGGTATCCAGCACGTCGCAAGACGTCAAAGCGGGTAGCGTGCGCGTGCCGCTCACCGTCGGACGCGACTGGGGCACCGGTGCCTATATGGTTGCCACATTGCGCCGCCCGCTCGATGCGCCCGCGCAACGCATGCCCGGCCGCGCCATCGGCGTGCAGTGGTTCTCGATCGACAAGTCGGCCCACACGCTTGCAATCGACATGAAAATGCCCGCGACGATGCGGCCGAGCTCTCCGTTGACCGTGCCGATTACGCTCGCCGGATTGGCGTCCGGCGAAGAGGCGCGCGTTGTCGTTGCTGCAGTCGACGTGGGCATTCTCAACCTGACCAATTACAAGCCGCCGGCACCGGATGATTACTACCTCGGCCAGCGGCGGCTCACGGCCGAAATCCGCGACCTCTACGGCCAATTGATCGACGGCATGCAGGGCGTGCGTGGGCAAATCCGGACCGGAGGCGATGCGGGGGGCGGGGAATTGTCGGGCTCGCCGCCGGCGCAGGCACCGCTCGCGTTGTATTCGGGGATCGTCACCGTCGGCCGCGACGGCACCGCTCAGGTGCAATTCGACATTCCGGCCTTTGCCGGAACCGTGCGCGTGATGGCAGTGGCCTGGAGCAAAGACAAAGTCGGCAAAGCGTCCGGCGATGTCATCGTGCGCGATCCCGTGGTCCTGACGGCGACGCTTCCGCGGTTTCTGCGGACCGGCGACAACAGTGCAGTGCAGCTCGAGTTGGACAATGTGGAGGGGGCCGCCGGCGAATATAATGTCTCAGTCGCCGCAGATGGCGTCGTCAAATTCGATGGCGACAAGCCGCAAGCGCTCAAGCTGGGAACAAAGCAACGCGAGCACATCTCAATTCCGCTAGTGGCCTCCGGCGCTGGCCCGAGTACCATTACGGTGAAGGTCAGCGGCCCGGACAAATTTGCGATCGAAAGGAGTTATCCGCTCGACGTTCGTCCGGCGACGCAAATCCTGACACGCCGGACCGTGCGCACGCTGGCGAAAGGCGAGACGCTCACGCTGTCCAACGACCTCTTCGCCGATTTTGTGCCCGGCACCGGCCGCGCCGGACTTTCGGTTGCGGTTTCGACGTCGCTCGATGCGGCGACGCTGCTCAATGCACTTGATCGCTATCCGTTCGGTTGCTCCGAACAGATCACGAGCCGTGCCATGGCAATGCTCTACGTCAACGAGCTCGTGGCCCAGGCGCGCCTTGCGCCCGACGGCGAGATCGACCAGCGCATCAAGGATGCCATCCCGCGTTTGCTGGCGAGGCAGGGGTCGAATGGATCGTTCGGTCTCTGGTCGGTTGGGGGCGAGGATCCCTGGCTCGATGCCTATGTCACGGATTTCCTGACACGTGCGCGCGAACGTGGCTTTGAGGTGCCCGCGGCAGCATACACGCTCGCCGTGGATCGCCTCCGCAACTTCGTCGCTGCCGCTCCGGAGCCGGATAAAACCGGCGGGCGCGAACTCGCCTATGCGCTTTACGTGCTCGCGCGGAACGGCGCAGCGCCTGTCGGCGATCTGCGTTACATTGCCGACGTTAAACTTTCGGACGTTTCGACTCCGATCGCGAAGGCACAGATTGCCGCCGCGCTCGCCATGGTTGGCGACAAGGCGCGTGCGGACAATTTGTATCTGGCGGCGCTCGACTCGATTGCGCCGAAACCAAAGCTCGACCTCGAGCGGACCGATTTTGGTTCGGCCTTGCGGGATGCGGCGGCCCTGGTGACACTTGCCTCGGAAGGGCGTGCCCCGCAAAAAACTATCGACGACGCGGTGCTGCGGATCGATGCCGCACGGGGCTTGAGTTCGGGCACATCGACGCAAGAAGACGCATGGTTGGTGCTTGCCGCGCGCGCACTTGCCAAACAGGTCAATGCGATCTCGCTGGCAGTTAATAACGATGCGCGGCAAGGCGCGTTCTACCGCAATCTGCGCCCGGACGAACTCTCTGCACCCTTTGCGGTTACAAATCGCGGAGAGGGCAATGTGCAGGCGGTCGTGTCGGTGAGCGGCGCTCCGCTGACGCCCGAACCTGCGGCCGAGCAGGGCTTCAAGATAGAGCGGACCTACCACACGCTCGAGGGCGACAAAGTCGATCCGGGCAAAGCCAAGCAGAACCAGCGTTTCGTGGTGGTGCTGAAAATGACCGAGCCGCAGCCGCAATTCGGGCGGCTGATCGTCGCCGATTATCTTCCGGCCGGTTTCGAGATCGATAATCCGCGGCTGGTGTCGTCTGGTGAAACGGGCACGCTTGGCTGGATTGCCGATGCCGCCGAGCCGGTGAACACGGAATTCCGGGATGACCGATTTACGGCGGCGTTTGAGCGCAAACAGGATGCGCCACCTGTATTTACGGTGGCCTATGTGGTGCGTGCGGTTTCTCCCGGCAGCTATGTGCTGCCACAAGCGAAAGTCGAAGACATGTATCGACCGGACCGCTTCGGGCGTACGGCGACCGGCACAATCGAGATTTCGGCGAAATGACGCAGCGGTCGTTCATCCTTCGGCGTGCGGGCGCCGTGGCTGCGGTCGGCGCGGTTGCCGCGTGCGCTGCCTTTGCCGCTTGGGGCTACGCGCTCGGTTCGGTCCCGCTCGGCAACAAACTCGAATATTCACACGTGGTGCTCGATCGCGAGGGCCGGCTGCTGCGCGCCTATGCCACCAACGAAGGGCGCTGGCGGTTGCCAGTAACGGTGAAGGACGTCGATCCTCGCTTCCTCAGGTTGCTGTACGCCTACGAGGATAAGCGCTTCTACGATCATTACGGGGTCGACGGTGCCGCGCTCACACGCGCCGCCGTTCAATTGGCGACGCGCGGCCACATCGTTTCCGGAGGCTCCACCATCACCATGCAGGTCGCCCGCCTGCTGGAGCCGCGCGAGCACCGCAGCTTGCTTGCCAAGTTGCGGCAGATCGTGCGTGCGTTTGAGCTCGAGCACGCACTCGGCAAAGAAGGCGTTCTATCACTTTATCTGACGCTTGCGCCTTATGGCGGAAACCTCGAGGGGATCCGCGCCGCCTCGTTGGCCTATTTCGGTAAAGAGCCCCTGAAGTTGTCGCTTGCGGAAGCCGCGCTGCTGGTCGCTCTTCCACAATCACCGGAATCGCGCCGCCCCGATCGATATCCCGACGTTGCGCGCGCTGCGCGCGACCGCGTGCTGGCTCGGGCCGCATCGGCCGGAATAGTGCCGCCTGACGAAATCGGGCGCGCCAAATCCCAGCCTATCCCGCGAGAACGCAAGCAACTGCCGATGCTGGCGCCGCACGCGGCCGACCAAGTCGTTTCTCGTGAGCCAGATCGTCGCGTGCATCGCCTCACGATCGACCTTCCGCTGCAGTCGACTTTACAAGACCTCGCGCGTGAACGCGCTCGCTCACTTGGCGCGGACATATCGGTTGCCATCCTCGCGGCCGACAACGTGACCGGTGAGGTGAGGGCGCGCGTCGCCTCGGCGGACTATTTCGACGCACGCCGCGCAGGCCAAGTCGATATGACATCGGCATTGCGTTCGCCTGGCTCAACACTTAAGCCCTTTATTTATGGGCTTGGTTTTGAGGATGGTCTCATTCATCCGGAAACGCTGATTGACGATATACCGGTGCGTTACGGCGGCTATACGCCGGAGAATTTCGACCAGACGTTTCAGGGAACGGTCACTGTGCGCCGTGCGCTGCAGCTGTCCCTCAACGTTCCGGCGATCGCGGTGCTCGGAAAAGTGGGGGTAAATCGACTGAGTGCTCGTCTCTCGCAGACCGGAGCGGCGCTCGTATTGCCTCAAGGTGAGGCGCCAGGCCTCGCTATGGGTCTTGGCGGTGTCGGTGTGCGCCTTTCCGATCTGGTGATGCTCTATAGCGGGCTGGCTCGGCTCGGCGCAGCTTTGCCGCTATCGGAACGGCAAGGTACCCCGGTGGAAAATCCGCGACGGCTGCTTGACCCGGTCGCAGCCTGGTACATTGGCAATATCCTTATCGGTGCGCCGTCGCCGGAAAATGCAC
>JBATYN010000612.1:0-2686 GCA_049674125.1 Pseudolabrys sp.
GCGTGGTCAGCAAGGATGATTTGCTCTCGGCCATCTGGGGTGGACGAATTGTCTCGGAATCGGCGCTGAGCACCCGCATCAATGCGGCCCGGAGCGCGATCGGCGACAGCGGCGAGGAGCAGCGCCTCATCCGCACAGTGCTGCGTAAGGGCTTCCGCTTCGTCGGCGCAGTGCGCGAGGAGCCGGCAGCGCCGTAGCTGCGCACGCGCCTCCTGCAACTCGCGGGTGAACCGTGCGGCCTTAGTTTCCTTGCCGGTAGCGAGGGGCTTGCGACGGCGCAATGCCTCCGCTGCATTGTGCTGGCTCAATATCTTGGCACGTTTCGCCTTTTCTAATTTTTCGCACTTTTTCCCGCGCCTTCCCATCGCCGCTCCCGGGGGCTCAAGAGCACATCGTACCGACTCAAACTACCTCATTAAAAGGGGCTAGTTCGGCTGCAACCCAATGTCCGCTTTGGGTCAAAAGCAGACATGTGCAGTGCAAAACCTCATGTCCGCTTTACCCCTGATAGCGGACATGTGCGCCGCAACGAGGGATGTCCGCTAAGTGCCAATAGCGACCAACGCACGCAGCAAAAAAACATCTCTATTCGATCACCTTGTCTGCGCGTAATACGAGCCCGGCGGGTATTTCGTAGCCGATTGCCTTCGCGGTCTTGAGGTTGACTACCAGTTCGAACCGGGTCGGCTGCTCGACCGGAAGGTCGGCGGGCTTGGCGCCGCGCAGCACCTTGACGACAAGACGCGCCCGCTGCCGGAAAACTTCTGTGAAGCGCGTGCCATAAGCCAGGAGGCCACCTTCCTCCGCTATTTCCGGCCATTGGTGCATGGCCGGCAGGCGCAGTTTTACAACGTGTTCGATGAACGCACGCGGATTGATGGTGAACAGTGGCGAAGACAAAAAATTGAGCGCCTCCGCGCCCGCCGCCTTTGCTGCATCGATGGCCGGCAAGACCTGTTCGCGCGTAGCAGCACCAAATACGGACAGTTCGACGCCGCGCGCTCGTGCCGCGTCCTGCAATCTCTTGATGTGCTCCATCGACGTATTAGTGGTGTCAGCGAGCCCCGCGATCTTCCGTGCGCCGGGCACCGCCTCCATCAGTATGTCTTGGCGCTTGCCGTCGAGAGAGAGCGAGAGAATGCTGATGCCCGTGGTATTGCCGCCGGGTTGGGCCAGCGAAGCCACCAGACCCTCCGTTACCATGTCTTCGCTCATGGCGAGGAGCGGTATGGTCTTGGTCGCCTCCTGGAAAGCGACGGTGTAGCGACCAGGGCCAGTGATAATCGCGTCGGGCGCGGCCTTAATAATCAAAGCGACCATAGCGTCGATCTGCTCACTCGAAATATTGAAGCCGCCCGGAATAACGTCGAGATTACCACCCTCGATGAAGCCATAGAGGCGTAGCTCGTCGAAGAACGCGACGACTCCCGGGGATTCCCGCGCGGCTGGAATTAAGCAACCGAGGCGATATTTGCGGCCGGCCTCCTGCGCGCGCGCCACGAGCGGCCATACAGCTGCCGCGCAGCTAAGAAGCGTAATGAACTCGCGGCGCTTCATGTCCGATCCCAAGCTCAGGAGACAGCATTGTATCGGCTCAAACGAGTACTTTGATAGGGGTTGAAACCGACACCAACGCCCCGGCCCAAAAATTCGGCTTTGTCCGCTATAGTCCGAAGGCGGACAAATGCGGTAGCGGAAATTTCGGTCCTTCGTCGCTACCCAAGATACAAGGGACTAGTACATGACTTCCCACGCAGGTGGCTGTTCGTGCGGCTCCGTACGATACGCGATTGACGACTATTTGTATGTCCTGGCTTGTCATTGCCAAGCTTGCAAAAAACGGACAGGAAGCGCGTTTGGCGTTTCTGTTGTGGTCGATAACGCAAGCGTCACTGATCTTCAGGGTGAAACGAAGACCTTCACGCGCAAGGCCGAAAGCGGACGATCGGTTGACTATGAGTTCTGTCCGAATTGCGGGACAACCATTCGGTGGAGTATCAAGGCCGCTCCACATCGCAAGATATTTGCCGGCGGGACTATCGATAGAATGAGCCAGTTAACTGCTGCTGGCGAGATGTATACCGAAACAGCGATACCTTGGGCGCGGCTCGGATGTGAACTGTCCCGACCCGGCGAACCCGACAATGATTTTCGAGCGGCCTTGATTGAGAAATCTAAGCAGCTTCGTTGAATAGGTCTTCTCGGTTAGACGCCGACGACGTCAGGCCCATGTCCGCTTTGAATCAAAAGCAGACATGTGCAGCGCAAAACGTCATGTCTGCTTAGTGCCAATAGCAGACATTGGTCGGCAGTAATGCCGCCATCCCACTGCGGCCATGCCCGACTAGGCTTCAGCAATAAGCCCGTCAACAAAAGTGCGGAACTCGGGATTTACCCGGTTCTTGATTTCGCCCCAACAGATCCGTGCACCCGGCGGCGTCGTGATTGCCTTGATGCTGTCGCGGATACCGGACCAGTGCTGGGTTTGGAGCATATGAATTTCGCTCTGGAAAAACACGTTCTCGGCCCGGCGCAGAAAGCTCAGCAACATGAGGCTATACTGCGCACGCTCCACTTCACCGAGCGAAGCGAAGTCTCTCCCGGCACGCAGGTACAGATCGACGAGGCTCTTGTCCTTCGCAATGTCGAATGAGATGGCGGCGAAGGAATTGACCACCTGTTGGAA
>JBATYN010000613.1:0-1519 GCA_049674125.1 Pseudolabrys sp.
GCATGCAGGGCTACGCTGCCGGCCGTTGAGCTCTCACTGCTGACGCGGGCGAGCCGAAGGCTCCCACATAGCCGCCAGCAACACACATGCGAGTGCGACAAACGCCACGCCGACATAACCGACAGTGTGGAAGTACGCGTGCGCGAAGAGCAGCCCACCGATGCCGGAGCCTACAGCCTGTCCGATGTAAAGGACTGACGTATTGAGCGCGACCGAGGCACTCGCGAGATCAGGAGCCGCTGCCACCAACCGTGCCTGTTGCATCGAATTGATTGCGGCAAATCCGAAGGCCCAGAAGAATATGCTCACGCCCATCACCGGCAGCCAACCGGCGCCGACGGCCCATAAAACAAGACCGGTCAGCGTCGACCCCATAAATAGCGCGAGCGTTTTCTGAGTTCCGAGCGCAGTCACGATTGCGCTCGCAACCACATTCCCAATGAGGCCGATCACGCCGTAAAACGCAAAGAAGCCGCCGGCAATGGCGGCGCCCGCACCGGTCAGCGCTTTGAGCAAGGGCGCGAGATAAATGAATACCGTGAATTGCCCTGAGGTCTGGAGCAAAGTCACCAGCAGAATGAGCATGATGCATTTGCTGTGGGCGATTGCCACGAAGCTCTGCGGAGAGAGCGGCTTTCCCTGCAGACCCTTCGGCAGCACCGCAAACAAAAGCGCAGCGACAACAGCTGCAATGAGCGCGAGGACGCCGTAGACCGCCTGCCAGCCGAAATGCGTGGCGATGAGTGTCACCAGCGGCAACCCGCCGGCAATGGCGAGCGACCAGCCCAGAAATACAAAGGCAATCGCGCTTGGCCGTTCTCGATCCACAACAATTAACGACACGGTGGCCGCGGCCTGCGGTGTATAGACTGCGGCGACCGCCAATACCGCCAGCCGCAGCACGAGATTGAGATTGTAGTTCGGCGCCAGTGCCGACGCCGCCTGCCCTGCCGCCACAAATACCAATGTGGCAACGAGCAATGCGCGCCGGTCTATTCGTGTTGTCAGCCAGGCCATGACTGGCGAACCGATGCACAACACGATCGCGCCGTAGGTGACGAGCAACCCGGTGTCGTGGATTCCGACCTGCAGACCCTCGGCCAACTCGGCGAGCATCCCGGCGGGGCCGAGAATCGTCAGGCCGATGACAACATTGCCGAGCATCAGCACGATGCGAGGAAAAATCATTTTCACGGGAAATTCGTTTCGACCGACAAGACGCGCGCGGGAAGGCTGTATTTGAGGTAAGGCGATGGTAGCACTTGTGCCATGTGCCGCTTGGCCTCCGCCGCAAAACATTTGAATGTGGGAAATCACGGAACTTAATAGCGCGCGGCCGCCACACTCGCTCTTCGCTGTCGTGGCCGGCTTGTCCCGGCCATCTCGCCTCCAAAGGCAATACGCTCCCTAAGCGTGATCACATAGTGAGCTGGATCACAAAGGAACTCGGGTAAACCGGACTTACGGTGACAAGCCCTCTTGACTTTAATCCTACACTGACTATAATCCTAATCGTTCG
>JBATYN010000614.1:0-4111 GCA_049674125.1 Pseudolabrys sp.
CGTTGTAGTAGGCCATGTTAAGTTGGCCGTTGTAGTCGATCCATTCCGGTTCGACATGCATTAGCGACGAAACAAATGGCGCGAAAAAGACTGGCTCGAGGTCGGTGCGATCGAGCATCTTAAAGCGTGTCCGGTTTGTGCGCGACGCGGCAAACCCGCAAACCGCTCATTCCCGCGCAAGCGGGAATCCAGAGCACGATGGCAGGGCTTGTGAATTTTTGTCCTGGGTCCGCGCTTTCGCGGGGACGAGCGGGTGAGGTGTGTGGGATCATGCGCTAGGCCGAAATCGGATAAACCGCCTTTTCACCACTCAACACGCGTGCAACATCGCTTGCGCATTTGCTTTGCAGTTCCTCGAGCGCCTCAATCGAATAAAACGCTGTGTGCGGAGAAATGATGACGTTGTCACGGCCGAGCAGCGGAGAGTCCTTGGCGAGCGGTTCGGCCGCTACGACATCCAGACCCGCACCGCCGACCTGGCCTGCGTCGAGCGCGGCGATGAGCGCCGGTTCATCGATCAGTGGACCGCGCGCAGTGTTCACGACGTAAGCGCCCTTCTTCATTTTGGCGAAAGCAGCGGCATTCATCAGGCCGCGTGTGGCCGGCAGCAGCGGAGCATGCACGGACACGTAGTCGGATGTTTTAAGAAGCGTATCGAAGTCGACGCTTTCAACGTCGGCGGTCTTGAACACCTCCGGTTTGGCATAAGGATCGTGGGCAATCACTTTGATACCGAAAGCCTGCGCTTTGGGCGCAACCAGACGAGGGATGTGACCGAAGCCGATGAGGCCGAGCACAGTGCCTTCGATGCGTCGGATCGGCACGACCGCGGGCATTTCCCAACGACCGCTCTGCACAAGCTTGTTTGACAGCGGGATTTTTCGGATGAGCGCCAGCAGCAGCGCCATCGCGTGATCCGAGACTTCGCGGATGCAGTAGTCCGGCACGTAGTTGACGGCGATGCCTTTCTCTTTCGCGGTGACCAGATCGATGTTGTCGACGCCCAGCCCGAAACGGCCAATCGCCTTGCAGCGCGTGAGCTGCATGAGGACGTCGCGCGTGAGCTTCGCGTAGGTCACGAGGACGGCGTCAGCTTCCTTGGCCACCGCGACAATGTCATCGGCACTGACACTCTTGGACATGCGGTAGGTCGGGTTGAGCCGCGCCAAGGCGGCTTTGGCCGGATCGAGCGACGGAAAAACACTGTCAGTGACAGCAATTACTGGACCGGCCATTGCAAACTCCGACGGAAAAACAACGCGAACGGCGCAAAAACTACGACAGTGGGGCTTACACGTCCACCAGCCAAACGCAGCGCAGCTTACGAATTCAACGGCTTAGCCCGATTAACCAAAAATTAACGACAGCCGCGCGGCGGCCGTTCCTTGGACTATCCTGCAAAAAAAATTGGAGGCGGCACAATGATTGGCAAGGTTGCTCGAGGAACGTATGTCGTCGTTATTACGGCGATGGTCGTCGCGTGGGTCGTTTCGCTCGGCAAGGAAGCTCCAGCCGAACAGCAATCCAGTCCGCAGACCTGGAATATCTATTCGTGATGGTGTGATCCTGCGATCGGCGCCAGAGCGCCGGCCAGCGACACTCAGTGCCTCATCTCAGGCGCGAAATCCCCCAATACGCGCCATGCCAGCCCGATCCGGTCTCGGGCTGCGTCTCGTCAAAGATAAAATCAAGATTTCCTCAAGGACAAATCAAGCTCCGCTCAAAGTCTTCGCGCGGGCGCGTCCGTATTCTCCGGCTGATTCTAACGTCAAGCCGCCGACCATAGGCGGCCGGGAGATATCATGGGCAAGCTCTTCGCATTTCTCTATGGCCTCGTGGCCTACCTCGCGTTCTTCGTCGTCATTCTCTATTCGATAGGCTTCGTTACCGGATTGGTGGTGCCGAAGACGATCGACTCCGGCCCCGTTGGACCGCTGCTTCAGGCAATCGTCGTCAATTTGTTGCTGATGTCGCTATTCGCCATCCAGCACAGTGTGATGGCAAGGCCGCAGTTCAAGAAATGGTGGACGCAATTTGTCCCGGCCTCGGTCGAGCGAAGCACTTATGTTCTTTTCGCCAACCTGGCGCTTGCGCTGCTACTGTGGCAGTGGCAGCCAATTCCGACGGTGATCTGGAAAATCGATAATCCGCAAATCTCGGCGGTCCTCCTCGGTCTGTCTTTGCTGGGTTGGGTGATTGTGTTTGGCAGTACGTTTCTCATCAACCACTTTGAATTGTTCGGTCTGCATCAGGTGACCAACAATCTCACCGGCAAGCCAATGCCCACAGTGCGGTTCAGGACGCCGCTCGTCATCCGCTCTATCTGGGCTTCATCATCGCCTTTTGGATAACGCCGGTGATGACGGCCGGGCATCTCCTGTTCGCCGCAGTGACGACGGCCTACATCTTCGTCGGCATCGCTCTTGAGGAGCACGATCTAACCACGGTCTTCGGGGACGAATACCGGCGGTATCGCCAACGAGTCGCGATGATCGTGCCTTTCCTCGGCAAATCGTCGTAAGGCGTGGCTGGCGTGTGGCGCTGACGCTAACCAAACGCGGTTGTCCCCAGCCGTCGCCACCGCCGGCCTCGTTTTACCCCCAGCCAACCTCTGCTAACGTTCGTCAGGCACGTTAGCAGAGGGTATCGCATGGCTTTGGCCCAGGTCACCGCCGCACAAAGTGGCCGGAATCCGGCGGCAATTAAAAAGACAGTGGCAGCGCTCAATGCGGTTTTCGGCAACCGCGTCGTGACCTCGCAGGCCGTGCGCGAACAGCACGGCAATACGATGACCTGGATCGCCAATCAGCCGCCCGACGCCGTCGTTTACCCGCAAAGCACCGAAGACGTTCAGCAGATCGTCCGCATCTGCGCGGAAAATGGCGTTGCCATTATTCCCTTCGGCGTTGGCTCGTCGCTGGAGGGACATGTCAACGCACCGGTCGGCGGTGTGTCGATCGATTTTCGCGACATGAACAAGGTCCTCGTTGTCCATGCGGAGGATCTGGATTGCATCGTCGAACCTGGCATCACGCGAAAAGCACTTAACGAGCAGCTGCGCGATAGCGGGCTATTCTTTCCTATCGATCCCGGCGCCGACGCTTCGCTCGGTGGCATGGCAGCGACACGTTGTTCGGGAACCAATGCGGTGCGTTACGGCACCATGAAAGATAACGTCCTGGCGCTTAAAGTGGTTATGGCGACCGGGGAGGTGGTCGACACCGCCCGCAGGGCGAAAAAAACGTCCGCCGGCTACGATCTCACAAGGCTGATGATCGGCTCTGAAGGCACCCTTGGTGTGATCACGCAGTTGACGCTGCGTCTTTCAGGTATTCCGGAAGCGATTTCTGGCGGTACCTGCCCATTTCCATCCGTTGAGGCGTGCTGCAACACCACCATCCACACCATCCAATCTGGAATTCCGGTGGCGCGCATCGAACTGCTCGACGCGCTACAGGTGCGCGCCTGCAATATGCATTCGAAACTTGGGCTGCCCGAGACGCCGATGCTGTTTCTCGAATTTCATGGAACGGAAGCCTCTGTCGCGGAGCAATCCGAGCGGTTCGGCGAGATCGCGGCCGAGTTTGGTGGAGGTCCTTTCACCTGGACCACCCGGCCCGAAGAACGCACGCGATTATGGGAAGCGCGTCATCACGCCGCGCTGTCGAATTTCGCGCTGCGTCCGGGCGCGTCCATGGTGCCCACCGATGTTTGCGTGCCGATATCACGGCTGGCCGAATGCCTTACCGAGACCCAGCGCGATATTGAGCAAAGCCGCATTTTGGCACCGATCGTCGGGCACGTTGGCGACGGTAATTTCCATCTCACGTTGTTGGTCGACATGGACGATCCCGATGAGGTCACACGCGCCAAAGATCTGTCGGAGCGGCTGGTCGAGCGGGCGCTTGCGATGGACGGGACTTGCACCGGCGAGCACGGCGTGGGGCAGGGCAAGATGAAATATCTGGCGGCGGAGTACGGCACCGCGGCGCTCGCTGTCATGGCCTCGATCAAGCGAGCGCTCGACCCACAAAACATTATGAACCCGGGCAAGATCGTCGCGTTGAGCTGAGCATCTCTCCTGCTCGTCCCTGCGGAAGCGGGGACCCAG
>JBATYN010000615.1:0-5731 GCA_049674125.1 Pseudolabrys sp.
GGGCGCCTGCGGCAAAGCCGGCGCCGATGCCCCAACCTAAATGCGAATGAGCCTGGGCGCTGCCGCTGGTGGCAGCGAGCGTGCCGAACAGTGTGAGCGCGGTCACGGCGGCTGCGGTGATCCTGGATTTTGTCATGGCGGTCTCCATCCGGTTAATTTCGGGCGGCCTTCAGCCGCGATATGGATTGGTCGCAGCCGCTCCGGAAAAGGTTCGAATGCTATTCATAGTCTGTTGCCGGGGCAGACCTGCCAGTGACAGAGTGGTCAAATGAAGGGATTCGCCGCTGTTTTATTGAGTTTTTTCGCTGTGCTGGGGGTGGCCCAGGCCCAGGTGCTGGACAAGGTTCGCTTCGGCACAAATTGGGTGGCGGAAGCAGAGCACGGCGGATTTTACCAAGCGCTCGCGGACGGCACGTACAAGAAGTACGGCCTCGACGTAACCATCGTCCCCGGCGGGCCAAATGTGAACAACCGCATTCTGCTGCCCGTCGGCAAGCTCGATTTTTTCATGAGCGCGAATTCGTTGCAGTCCTTCGATGCGGTCGAACAAAATATTCCAACTGTCGCGGTGGCGGCGAGCTTCCAGAAAGATCCGCAGATATTCGTTGCGCATCCGGGCGTCACAAAATTTGAGGATCTGAAGACGCGGACGCTCTTCGTATCGAAGGAGGGTATGGCCAGCTATTTCCAGTGGCTTAAATCTGACTTCGGCTTCAATGAGTCGAAGGTGAAACCATATACATTCAACGCGCAGCCGTTTCTTGCCGACAAGACATCCGCTATGCAGGGTTACGTCACCTCGGAGCCGTTCGCAGTGGAACGCCAAGGCGGGTTCAAGCCAGTGGTGTTTCTGCTCGCGGATTTGGGCTTCGATGCATATTCGACGCTGATCGAAACGCGCCGTGATTTGGTGGAAAGGCGGCCCGACCTTGTGCAGCGTTTTGTCGATGCGTCTGCGATCGGTTGGTATCACTACATCTACGGCGATAGCCGGCCTGGAAACGATTTGATCAAGAAACAAAATGCAGAAATGACGGACGCCTTGCTATCGTATTCAATCGCGAAGATGAAGGAATACGGCATCGTCGATTCCGGCGACTCCGTGAGATTGGGTATCGGCGCCATGACTGACGCACATTGGAAGAGTTTCTTCGACAAGATGGTGCGCGCGGGCGTCGTGAAAGCGAGCGTCGACTACAAGCGTGCCTATACATTGCAGTTCGTCAACAAAAGCGTCGGCGTCGATTTGCGGCCGAAATGAGCGCGCCGGGCCAGACCATTATTTCCCTGCGCCACGTCGGGAAGACGTTCGATAGCGGCACGGTTGCGCTCGACGGATTTGATCTTGATGTGAGAGAGGGCGAATTCGTCTCGTTGCTCGGGCCGTCCGGTTGCGGCAAATCGACCGCGTTGCGGATCGTTGCAGGTCTGAACACCGCGTCTGAAGGTACGGTCGAATGGCCGAATGGCGCGGGCCGGATCGGTTTCGTGTTTCAGGAACCGACGCTGATGCCCTGGGCTGATGTTGCCACCAATGTACGGTTACCGCTCAAGCTTGCCCACGCAGATGAAACAGACGCTCAGGCGGTAGTCCTGCCGGCGCTTGGGCGCGTCGGCCTTGCAGAATTTGCAAAAGCTTATCCGCGCGAATTGTCAGGGGGCATGAAAATGCGTGCCTCGATCGCGCGTGCGCTGGTCACCGAACCGCAATTGCTGCTGATGGATGAGCCATTCGCCGCACTCGACGAGATCACCCGGTTCAAGCTCAACAACGATTTGCTGTCGGTATGGTGGGAGCTACGAAGGACGGTGATCTTCGTCACCCATTCGGTATTCGAGTCGGTTTATTTGTCGCAACGCATCGTGGTGATGACATCGCGGCCGGGGCGCGTGTTTACGGAGATTGCTATCGACGCACCGTATCCGCGCGACGAGCGGTTTCGAACTTCGTCTGGCTATGCGGCCTTCTGCCGCCAGGTCGCAGAAGCGCTGGGCAAGGCTATGGAAACCGCATCATGAGAGACCGCCTTCTTCGCATTGTTTTGCCGGTGGTGGTCCTCGCTGTTGGCGTGCTCATTTGGCATCTGGTGGTGCGTTTTTTCGTGATTCCACCCTATGTGTTGCCGGCGCCGGGCTTGGTTCTGGCCACATTGATTTCCGATGGCAGTTTGCTGTGGAACTCGCTGCTGGTGACGTTGCGGACGACTTTCGAAGGCTTTTTGCTTGCGGCCATCGGCGGCATTGGCCTTGCGATTCTGTTCAGCCAGTCGCGGCCCATCGAATATTCATTTTATCCCTATGCGGTCATTCTCCAGGTGACGCCGATCGTCGCCGTCGCACCGCTGCTGCTGATTTACCTGCCGCAACACCTGGCCGTGCTGGCATGTGCCTGGATCGTCGCGTTCTTTCCGGTTCTTGCCAACACGACGCTCGGGCTGAGTTCGGTCGATCACAATCTGCTCGCATTGTTTGAACTCTATAAAGCCTCGCGCTGGCAGGTCCTGTGGAAATTGAAATTGCCTTCGGCGTTGCCTCAAATGCTTGCCGGGTTGCGCATCGCGGGTGGATTGTCGCTGGTCGGCGCGGTGGTTGCTGAAATTGCCGCGGGCTCCGCCGGCGCTGGCTCCGGTTTGGCGTACCGTATTGCCGAGTCCGGTTACCGACTTAACGTTCCGCGCATGTTCGCGGCATTGCTGCTTTTGTCGCTCGCAGGGATTGTGGTCTTTTTTGTGCTGTCAGCGCTTGCGCATCTGGTACTGCGCCGCTGGCACGAAAGCGCGATCGAACGCGAACGCTAGCTTCCGAGCACCAATTGCACGGCTACGCCAAGTGCAGCCATCGCGACCACGACTTCGATCAGACTCCGGTGCAGACCGAACGCCAGCACCGCTGCAATTGCTGCTAAAGCAGCTGCGCGGAGATCAAGCGCCAGCGGATCGAAGGCATACCAGCGTAGCGGCCCGGCGCGCATTTCCGTGACTTTTCCAAATAGCACATGCAATGCGAACCACACTGAGAGATTCAAGATCACGCCAACAACGGCTGCAGTGATGGCAGCGAGTGCACCAGACAGTTGCCGGTTGGCCCGCAGCGGTTCAACGAACGGAGCGCCGGCAAAAATCCAGAGCATGGACGGCACGAAGGTAACCCACGTCGTCATTGCCGCGCCGAGCACGCCGGCCGCAATTGATGAGAAGGGGGCTGCATCGCGGAAGGCGGCGAGAAAACCCACGAATTGTGTGACGAGGATGAGTGGTCCCGGCGTTGTTTCGGCGAGCCCGAGCCCGTCGACCATCTCTGGCGCTGTCATCCAACCGTAAGTCTCCACCGCCTGTTGGGCCATGTAAGCGAGCAGCGCATAGGCGCCGCCAAAACTTACGACCGCGAGTTTGGAGAAAAAAGCGCCGATGCTCACGAGGACATGTGTGGGGCCCAGCACAAAGGCGGCGAGCACGATCGGTAGCCACCATACAATCAAGCCGACTACGGACGCGATGATGAATTGCCGCCAGCGATTTTCCGCCGGCGCGGGCACGTTTTCGGCCTTTCCGCTCAGTCCAAGCTGGTCGGGTGCCGTGCGCGCGACGAGATAACCAACGAGCGCAGCTGCGGCGACGATCAGCGGAAACGGTAGCGACAAAAAGAAAATGCCCACAAATGCAGCTGCCGCCAGCGAAAGGAGCAGCGTTGTTTTGAGCGCGCGCTTGCCAATGCGGATTAGCGCCTCGACAACAATGACCAGCACGGCAGCCTTGATGCCAAACAGGGCGCCGTCGACGGCAGAGATTCCGCGGCCGAGCGCATAAAGCAGGCTCAGGCCCAACATCACGAAGGCGCCCGGAAGAACAAACAGAATTCCCGCACTCAAGCCTCCGCGGACGCCATGCAGCAGCCAGCCGAGATAGGTTGCGAGTTTTTGTGCTTCGGGGCCCGGCAGAAGCATGCAGAAATTGAGTGCGTGGAGGAAGCGGGCCTCATCCACCCATTTTTTGTCATCGACGACTACGCGATGCATGAGTGCGATCTGCCCGGCTGGCCCGCCGAAGTTGATGCAACCGATCTTCAGCCACACCTTGAAGGCTTCGGCGAAGCTCGGCCGGTCAGTCGATTCAGCAGTTGTCATACTCGTCACGCTGCCTTTGCCGGCCAGTTATGACGCTCTTCGGCGGCAAAACGTAGCCATGCGAATAAAGCATCGTAGACTATGAACCCGCGATCGAGCAGTCCGTGATCGTCATCGCCGGCAAGCGCCGAAAGGCCAAGCGATATCGCGTGTAATCCAGCCGCTTCCGCCGCAAGGTCGGGCCGCGCTGTGTCGGCGCCACGAATGATCAACGCGAGCCGCGCCAAAGATGGTTCACCTTCGAGACCGAATAGCTGGAGCATCGTGTCAAACGAGCAGCGTTCGCCCACGTGGCTGAGCTCGACGTCCTTGATGTCGAACGGGATGCCGCCACTTTCGCGCGCGACATTGACGACCTGATCGGGATCTACGAACAGAATGCGCGCTTGTGGATCGAGAAAGCGGCGAATCAGCCATGGGCACGCGATACGGTCAATTTTTGGCCGCCGCCGCGTGACCCAGACGCTCGGCCGCTTTGGCGTAAGCCGCTCGAGTTCTGCCTTCGCGACAAACGGCAGGCCAGCTTTCGTCCAACCCTCATAGCCGCCTTCCAAAACACGCGCGTCGATGCCGTCGGCGCGCAACTGTGCGACCGTGCTTTGGCTCATTTCGTGGCCGGCTTTGCAAGCAGCGATGAGCGGGCGCGTGACATCAAATTCCGTCAGCCACTGTTTGGTTTTGGCCGCGTCACGCCAGACCGCACCCGGCAATACGTGCGGAGATTGCTCGTAAGCATCGCGCCGCCGCACGTCGATGAGTTGCGGCGCATCGCGCGTCGCAATCGCATTCCAGAGGTCTTTCGCTGATATCAAATAGCTCGGAGACAGCATAGGTCCCCTCCGTGAACGAAGGAGACGGTGCTTGGGCTCGCAAGCCTTGGCAGTGCGGGGCGACCATCGCAGGCCCCACGTCGATCTTTTAACCGGTAGCCACGCGGGCAGCAAGGCTTCGCTTATCGAAACATCGAGAAGGGCACGACCAGCGACGCACCCGATACCAGCAACAGGATCAAGATCACTTTGCGGAAGGCGGCATCGTCGAGTTTGCCGTACAGCTTGAGTCCGGCCCAGGTTCCGGCCAGCATGCAAGGCAAGCCGAGCAGGTAAAGTTTGATGGTCTCGGCGGTGACCGCGCCGGCGACGCTCAATGATACCGTGCTGGTCAAGATGGTCGCGAGCAGTACTGGTTGGAAGATTGCGCGCTGGACGTCTTTCGGCCAGTTGCGCAGTTGACACCAAACTACGACGACGATCCCGACCAGGCCGGTCAATCCGGCAAGCAGCCCATTGAGAAATCCGACGCCAACCTCGGTGGGGGCCCCTTCGTGGGTCAATTTGATCGCTGGCCTCGCCAAACTGTAAATGCTGTAGACAATCAGCAGCAAGCCAACGCCAAGGCGCATATTGGCCGGGTTGATATAAGTGAGCAGAATCGTGCCTGCCGGCACACCGATGAATCCGCCAACGATGAATGGCGCCGCACTTCGCCATCGTACCGCGTGCCGCAACGTCCAAACTCCGTAGCCCTGTGTCACAAAGCCGTAGCCGACGATCAGGGTTGCGGTCTGGATTGGAGTCAGGATGTGCAAATAGACGCCCGATACCACGA
>JBATYN010000616.1:0-5413 GCA_049674125.1 Pseudolabrys sp.
GCTGCGCCTTATTATTATGGTGGTGGATCTTACTACGGCGGGGGGCCTTATTACGCCTCTCCCGGCTACTACGCCGAGTCAGGTGATGGCGGTGACGACGGCGTTTCGTACTGCATGCAGCGCTACAGGACATACGATCCGAACAGCGGCACGTTCATGGGTAATGATGGACGCCGCCATCCCTGTCCGTAAGTTACCGCCGATGAGAAACAAATACCCCGGCCTATGGCCGGGGTTTTCTTTTGGCGTATCGTTATCCTTCGCAGGTCATTCGCAGAACTTGCAGACCGGGAAATCCCGGCTGTAAACCGGCTGGGCGAGGAACTTGTCTTTACCGTATGTCCAGAACTGGCTGACGGCCGGATAGGTCTTGATCACCGTATTCCAGAGCTCCGGCTTGTCATAGCCGAACATTTCCTTCTTCTCGATCTTCTTGACGTAAATGTTTTGCACGGGGTTGCGCATCTCGTCGAATGACAAAGGCCCGCGCACAGCGTCAATTTTCAGTCCGCCCATGATCTTGAGGAATTGCTCGGGCCCCGGCCATTTGCCGCCCGCCTTCTTCATCGTCTCGTCGATGAGTTCGGCGGTGGTGTAGTTGCTCTCCGAGAAATACGACGGAACCTTGCCGTATTTGGCGCGATACTTTTTCACGAAGGCTTCGTTTTTCGGGGTGGTGAGGGCCGCGCTGTATTGTAGCGACGAAACGTCACCGATGACCTCATCGCCCATGAAGGGCAACGCGAACTCGTCATAGCTGGTGCCGCCGCCGACGATTGGCTTCTTGTAGCCGGATGCCCGCAACTGTTTGGGGAATTGCAAGGCCATCGGCCCCACCATCAGCGTGAACACTGCGTCGGCATCCGCTTTGATGGTGGGGATGAAGGGCCCGAAGTCCTTGGTGCCAAGCGGCGGCCATATCTTCTGCACGATCTTGCCGCCGCAATCCTCGAAGGTCTTCTGGAAGCCGCCGGCTTGCTCGTAACCAAAAGCATAGTCGGCGGCCACAATGGCGATCTTCTTGTATCCCTGATCGCAAGCCCACTGGCCCATCGGATGGGTCGGCTGCGATGACGACCAGCCGGTGCGGAAGAAATAAGGATATTTGTCGAGCTGGCGTTGCGTCAGATCGTCTGCCGCCGGAATGGAAGCGATGTAAATCGTTTTCATTTCCGTGCTCACCGGCGCGAGCGCGTAGCCCGTCGAAGCCAATACGCCGCCGATGAACATCTGGACTTGATCACTGAGCACCAGCTTCTTTGCTTTGGTGACGCCGAGATCCGGTTTTGCCTGATCGTCCTCGACGATAAATTTCACATCGGCGCCGCCGAGCTTGTTGCCGTGCTCGTCGAGATAGAGCTGGAAGCCGTCGACCATGTCCTTGCCGACCTGCGCAAAGAGGCCGGTCATTGGCGCGATGAAACCGATGCGCAGCTCTTCCGACTGCGCCGCCGTTGATAGATTTGCTCCCAGCAAAAGCGCGCTGCCCAACAGCAGCCGCGCAACCGTTCGCGATTGGCTCATATTTCGATCTCCCGTCCAGCCGATCCGATCTCCATTCTTGATGTGGACAAGCGGGCGGCGGTTGCAGCGTGTTCCCGGAGCACAAACGGTATCACTACCGCCGCTGGGGGCGGAAGCCCACAAAATCAGCGCTGATTTGACGAGAGAAGCGGCAGTCGGGCGCTACTAGGCCTTGATGAATGTCCCGCTGTGCAGCTCGGAAACAGCCTGTTTCAACTCGGCCTGCGTATTCATAACAATAGGCCCGTACCAGGCGACCGGCTCCTGGATCGGCTTGCCCGACACCAGAAGGAAACGGATGCCCTTATCGCCGGCCTGCACGGTGACTTCGTCGCCGGAGTCGAACAGGACCAGCGAACGGTCGCCCGTCTTCTCGCGCACCATAATTTCGTTGCCGTCGATCTGTTTCTCGTGAAGCACGCCGATCGGCTGTGACGCCGAGCTGACTACACCGTCGCCGTCGAACACATAGGCAAAAGCGTGGCGCTCGACCTCGACCTTGAGCGTCTTGCGCTTGCCGGCCGGCACGAAGATGTCGAGGTAACGTGGATCGGCGGCGACGCCGTCGACCGGCCCCTTCTTGCCCCAGAAGTCGCCGCACACGATGCGCACCCGCGTGCCATCGTCGTCGGCAACTTCGGGAATCTCGGCGCCTTTGATGTCCTGATAGCGCGGTGCCGTCATCTTGAGCGACGAAGGCAGGTTGGCCCATAGCTGGAAACCATGCATGCGGCCTTGCGCGTCGCCCTGCGGCATTTCCTGATGCATGATGCCGCGGCCCGCGGTCATCCACTGCACATCGCCGGAGCCGAGCGTGCCGCGATTACCCAGACTGTCGCCGTGTTCGACGGTTCCGTTAAGCACATAGGTGATGGTCTCGATGCCGCGGTGGGGATGCCACGGGAACCCGGCGAGGTAATCGGCCGGGCGATCGTTGCGGAAATCATCCAGCAGCAAAAACGGGTCGGTCTCGGCGGTTTCGCCGAATCCGAAAGCACGGCGCAGCCGGACGCCGGCGCCCTCGATGGTGGGCTTCGACTGGACGATGCGCTTGACCGGGCGGATGGACATACCTTGAGTGCCTTTCGTCAGGCAGCGGTGCGGCGCGTATGCCGGACGCTCAGGTCGAAACTGTTCGCGCTGTAAACCGCGAAGCGAATACTCAACCTAGACTGCCATTCATATACGGAACTTCATATAGGGCTTTCGTTCATAAACGGAAGACCCTCGCGCTCAAGTCTAGTCATCTGTTTGGACTATAGCGCACACGATTATGTTCTTCGCGACAATAGCAGGACTAAAACGAAACTCAGCACGCTTATGACGACAAAAACAGGACGCCGACGCGACAGACCTTGTGCATTGCGACACTGACCGGACGATCGTGCGGGTGAGCCATGTCCATAACGACAGACGTTCAGGGAATACTTTGTGCGCCCGCGTTTGGGCGATGGATCGGGTTGTGCCGCGGCCTTTTACCATGCCGCGAGGGATCCTCGCGGCAGCGCGCAAAACGGGATATGATTGCGGCCATGTCCAGGCATTTGTCCGACCGATTGCCGACGCGTTTTGCTGCCGTTATGTGCCTCGTCGTTTTAGGCTTGAGCCTTTCCGGCTGCACCAAATGCGGTTGGCTGTGGGATCAGGGGCCGCGCACTTGCCATAGCGACACACCGCGCGGATAGTTGCCCGCCAGCTGCAGCGGCGCCTATTCCGCTCGCATCAGATTGAACACCGCGCCCGCGATCCCGACCAGCAATCCCGCCAACAACACATATTGCAGCGTCAGCACCGACCGGCTCGGCGCCTCGGTTGTAGTCGCGAGATCGTAGATCTGCCAGGTTGCCGCCGCCGCGAACACGGCGAGCATGATGCGGGGATTTTTCTTCGGTTTGTCCGCCACGCGATGCCCCCTTTTTGATCTCCGCGAAACGCTATTCGTTTTTTTGGCCAAGTTCCATGCGGGGGCGGCGCTCCGCCGGCTGTTGGCCTAGAAATACCCCCCGCACGTGCGGACAGACCTAGGAACAGCCGTTGGCGGCTCGCGTTGTCGTTTTGCTGCGGCGATTACTGCAGGGAAGGAATTCGAGATGGGGGATTTTGAAAACAATCGCGTCGTTGAGAGTGCTACGGAAGCGCGCGCGGCCGTCACCGGGCACAATGTGCGTTACGTGCTGGTGGTCGGAACGCTCGCGGTGATCGTGCTGTTTGCGGTGGTTTATCTCGCCATGCGGTGGTGAGCGCGCCTGAACTAATTACTGAATGCTCACGCCGGGATTGTGCCTTACGTTTTCATTGCTGAAGGTGTGGACGCAACTCAATAACATTTTTGTGCCGTCGGAGGCAAAAGCGCCGCGAGCGGCTCGTCGCCCAGCGGTCAGTTCCTCAGCTTGAATGAAAAACGAATCGCCACCGGTTATGGGCGATAGCGGCGATGTGTTCCAGTCGCCGCAATAGGAACAAATCACGCTCGCTAGCCGTTCTCTGTGTCGAAGCCTCGCGGCGCGGGGCGATGACATGATGGAACCATAGGATAACATTATGAAACTCGGAGGAACAATTGCAGTCATGAGTCTGGTGGGCGCGCTGCTTGCGACCGCCGCTGTGGCGCAGACAAAGCAGGCCGACAGGGAGAGCCAGAAATTCATCAAGGCCGCGATCCAGGGCGACATCGCCGAGATCGATGCCGGCAAGCTGGCGCAGGAGAAGGGCCAGAGCGACGCCGTGAAACAATTCGGCGCCATGCTGGTGAAAGACCACGCCGAGCACAAAGCCAAAGCCGAAGAAATCGCGAGCCAACTCGGCGTGACGCCACCGACGGGTTCGGGCTTCGGCGAGAAGGCGACTTACGCGAAATTAAAGTTGCTGTCGGGTGCTTCGTTTGACAAATCGTTTGCAAAGTCGATGGTGTCCGACCACCAGAACGACATCAAGGAATACAAGAAGGAAGCATCGAAGAGCGATGCCGCGGGCCAGCTGGCGAAAGACACGCTGCCCGTGCTGCAAAAACATCTGCAAGCCGCGCAGCAGCTGACCACGAAGAACCAGAAGCAATCATCGAGGTAAGTGCGGACGCCGCCGCCGGGCGGTGATCCGGATGACGCCCGCCGCTGGTCCCCGCAGCCGGGCGTCATTTTTTTGCGGCCTGTGCTAGCCTTCCGGCCCGTTGTCCCGCCGGATGGAGGCACCATGGCCGCGACCGACAAGCTGTTTGCGGGCTCGATTCCGGAAATTTACGAGCGGTTTCTGGTGCCGCTCATCTTCGAGCCGTATGCGCGTGACCTTGCCGGGCGGGTGGCCAAGGCAAACCCGCGCGATGTGCTGGAGGTGGCCGCGGGCACGGGCGTGCTCACGCGCGCGCTGGCGTCGAAACTGTCCGAGCGCGTGCGCATGGTGGCGACCGATCTCAACCAGCCGATGCTCGACAAGGCGCAGACGCGGCCCATCGACAACGGCCACGTCGTCTGGCAGCAGGCCGACGCTCTTGCGCTGCCGTTTCAGGATAAAAGTTTCGATGTGGTGGCGTGCCAGTTTGGCGCGATGTTCTTTCCCGACAAGGTGAAGGGCTACAAGGAGGCGCGCCGGGTACTTAAGGATGGCGGCCGCTATTTCTTCAACGTGTGGGACAAGATTTCCGACAACGAATTTGCCGATGTTGTGACCCAGGCGCTGGCGCCGGTGTTTCCGGACGACCCGCCGCGGTTTCTGGCGCGCACGCCGCACGGCTACAACGATGCCGACACCATCCGCGCCGAACTGAAAGCGGCGGGCTTTGGCGATGTCACGATTGACACCGTGGATGCCAGCAGCACGGCGCCGTCGGCCCGCGAGCCCGCGATCGGCTTTTGCCAGGGCACGCCGCTGCGGCTCGAGATCGAGGCGCGCGATA
>JBATYN010000617.1:0-1838 GCA_049674125.1 Pseudolabrys sp.
TTGCCGCTGGTCGCCGATGTGCGCGACGAGTCGGCTGAGGACGTCCGGCTTGTGATCGAGCCACGCTCGCGGTCGGTCGACGCCGAGTTGCTGATGGAATCGCTGTTCAAGCTCACCGAGCTGGAGAACCGCATTCCGCTCACCATGAACGTGCTGGTGAAAGGTCGCATCCCGCAAGTGCTCGGCCTCGCCGAAGCCTTGCGCGAATGGCTCGACCATCGGCGTGAAGTCCTGTTGCGCCGCTCGAAGCACCGGCTGGCAGAAATCGAGCATCGCCTGGAAGTGCTGGGCGGGTATCTTATCGCCTATCTCAATCTCGACAAGGTCATCAAAATCATTCGCAAAGAGGACGAGCCGAAACCCGTCCTCATGAAAACGTTCAAGCTTAGCGAAGTGCAGGCCGACGCCGTCCTCAACATGCGGCTGCGCAATTTGCGCAAGCTCGAGGAAATGGAAATCCGTGCCGAGGACAAGGCGCTGCGCGAAGAGCGCACCAAGCTCAAATCGCTCATCGCTTCGACGCCACAACAATGGAAAACGATCTCTGGTCAGATCAAGCAGATCAGGGAAACCTTCGGACCGAAGACGCAAATCGGCAAGCGCCGCACTACCTTTGGCATTGCGCCGGCTCATGATGAGGCAGCCATCGAAGAGGCGATGGTCATTCGTGAGCCGGTAACCGTCGTGGTGTCTGAGAAGGGCTGGATCCGGGCGTTGCGCGGCCATGTCACCGACCTTTCCGGCGTTACTTTCAAGACCGACGATGCGCTGAAATTCGCATTCCCGACGGAGACGACCGCCAAGATTTTGATCTTCGCCAGCAACGGCAAGTTCTACACTATCGAAGCATCGAAACTTCCCGGCGGGCGGGGGCACGGTGAACCCGTGCGTCTCTATTTCGACTTGGAACAGGAGGCCGACGTCGTGGCGGCCCTGGCGTATCAGGGTGGCCGCAAATTCCTAGTGGCGAGCTATGCCGGCAACGGCTTTGTGGTGTCGGAAGACGAATGTCTGGGCACCACCCGCAAAGGCAAGCAGGTGCTCAATCTCAAGGCTCCCGACAAGGCGGCGGCGCTGACCACCGTTGACGGCGAGCTTGCGGCCGCCATCGGCGGGAACCGCAAGATGGTGATCTTCCAGCTCGACCAGGTACCGGAGATGGGCCGCGGGCGCGGCGTGCGGCTCCAGCGCTACAAGGAGAAGGGCCTCTCCGACATCACCACCTTCAAGGCCGATGACGGCGTGTCCTGGAACGACGCCGCCGGACGCAGCTTCACGCTGACGATGAAGGAGCTGAAGGATTGGCGTGGAAGTCGGGCCGACGCAGGCCTCATTGCGCCGAAGGGATTCCCCAAGAACAATAAATTCCGCAGTCTGGTGAGCGGTGGAAACGGCAAGGCGCAAGAAAAGGCGGAAGAAGAAGAATCCGAGTAGCCGTCAACTCGCGATGAACAATAGCGAGCGCTCCGATTTTTCGAGGAGCGCCGCCGCTATATCCACGAAAAAAAGCTTTTCACCCGGGCGGCGGCCGGCGCCGATCACCACCAGGCTATAGGGCTTTCGTGACAGCTCCTTGAGGATTGCGTCCTCAGCCGCGACATCCGCACGCACTTCGGTGCGCACTTCCGTATCGTAGGTCTCAGCAAGCTTCGAAATATCCTTCAGAATTGCTTCCTCGTAGCGGCGCGATCGCTTTTTGCCGCCCGGGGCGACATAGAGTGCCGTCAGTGGCGCATGGGACGCACGCGCCACCGCGATTGCAACTTCCGCTGCGCGGCGCGAATACTCGTTGCCGTTGACCGGCACCAGGATGTTGAGCTTGGCGTTGAGCGGATGCT
>JBATYN010000618.1:0-4593 GCA_049674125.1 Pseudolabrys sp.
CGTCGGCGCTGTATGCGCGCTTCCGTTCGCGGCAGGAACATACCTTTGGCGAAAAGTTGCTCTCAGCCATGCGCTTCGGTTTCGGCGGACATATCGAGGGTCAAGAATCTATCGACCCTGAGCAAAATCCGAAAAAACCCAAAGCTCACTCAACAGAACAGAACGCCGCGGAGTAGCGCGATGCTCGACCAACAGTCGATGGTAACTCCGACCGCGGAAGTGATCGAATCGCCGCCGCGCCGCCAGCCCCGCCCGGCCGACCCCTGCGCGATCGTGATTTTCGGTGCTCGGGGCGACCTGACAAAACGTCTAGTAACGCCGGCTCTCTTCAACCTTTCACGCACGAAGGTGCTGCCCGAGAAGTTCGCCTTTATCGGTGTCGACCATGGCGAAGAAACCGCCGAGAGCTTTCGCAATCATCTTCACGACATGCTGGAGAGCTTCGTGGGAAATGCTGCCGCCGAGTTTGACGTCGACAAGGTGGACGAAGCGGCTTGGAAGCGGTTGGCGGAAAGAATATCTTACGTGCAAGGCGATTTCACCAAGCCCGAGCTCTACGAGAAGATCAGCGTCGCATTGGCCGAGGCAGAGAAGACCCACGGCACGCAGGGCAACGTCATTTTCTACCTCGCCGTTGCCGACCGATTCTTCGGCACAGTGGTGGAGCAGCTCGGCAAAGCGAAGCTCACAGATCAGAACGAGGATGAGGACGGCAAGCCGAGGTTCTGGCGCCGCGTGGTGATCGAGAAGCCGTTCGGGCACAGTCTCGAATCGGCGCGTGCGTTGAATGCCAGCATCCAGCGCACGCTGCGCGAAGATCAGATATTTCGCATCGATCACTTTTTGGGAAAGGACACGGTTCAAAGCATCATGGCACTCCGCTTCGCGAATGGGTTGTTCGAACCTATTTGGAATCGCGATCGGATTGATCACGTACAGATCACTGTGGCCGAGACGATCGGTGTGGAACGCCGCGGAACATTTTACGAAGCGACCGGCGCGCTACGCGACATGGTTCCAAATCACGTATTGACACTGGTCTCGATGGTGGCGATGGAGCCGCCAACTTCTTTCGACGCCGCCGCGATCCGTTCCAAGAAAACAGAAGTGTTAGGCGCGATGCCTGCGGTTAACCCGGTAGAGGCCGTGCGCGGGCAATACGGCGTTGGCACGGTGTTGGGCAGCAAAGTGAGAGCCTATCGGCAAGAGCCCAATGTTGCTGCCGATTCAAACATCGAGACTTACGTCGCGATGCGGCTGGAGATCGACAATTGGCGCTGGGCCGGCGTGCCTTTCTATGTCCGCACCGGCAAGCACATGGCGCGGCGCAATACCGAGATCGCAATCCAATTCAAGCAGGCGCCTTATGCCGCTTTTCAAGACACACCTGTCGACACGCTGCGGCCGAATTGGCTGGTGTTACGAATTGCGCCCGATGAGGGGATATCACTGCAATTTGAAGTCAAGCGCCCTGGGCCCGTGGTGGATCTCGCCGCCGTCAAGATGGACTTCCGCTACGATGACTGGTTTTCCAAGGAACCGAATGTCGGGTACGAGACGCTGCTCTACGATGTTATGATTGGTGATCCCACTTTATTCATGCGCGCCGATATGGTGGAGCAGACTTGGCGCATTGTGCAGCCGGTGCTCGACGCGTGGGCCAAGAAGGGTACGGCAGATCTGCCGATTTATCGGTCGGGAAGCGCCGGACCCAGTGAAGCGGACGGCCTTTTGGCGCGCGACGGCAGACACTGGCGCCCGGTTAGCGGCGTCGATGCCGTGAAATCGCCGTGACACCATCCCTTCGAATTTTCTCATCGAAAATCTCTGCCCTTGTGCGGCAGGCCGCTGATTTCGTGACCGACAGCAATCGCGACAACGGTTTCGCCAACGCGGTCGACCAGTTTATCCTCAGCGACGATCATTGGCGCGCGATCTCTTGCGTAGCAGGCCGCGCATGACAAAACCTGATCATCCTGCGTCAAAAATTTCGCTCGTGCTTGCAGACGTCGATGGGACGCTTCTTACTAAGGACAAAGTTCTTACCTCGCGTGCGAAGGGCGCCGTGAAGGCGCTTGCCGCAGCCGACATCGCCTTTGCGATTACCAGCGGCAGGCCGCCCCGCGGCATGGCGATGCTGATCGAGCCGCTTCATTTGCGGACGCCGATGGCAGGCTTTAACGGCGGCGTTTTCACCTACCCAGATCTCTCGCCGATCGAGAGTAGAACGCTTGATCCGGCGACAGCAAAGAAAGCTTTAGAACTCATCTTCAATCGGGGGCTGGACGCTTGGGTTTACACAGTCAACGAATGGTTGATTCGTAAGTTGGACGCGCCGCATGTTGCCCGTGAGGCATGGACGGTGAAATTTGACGCCAAGGTCGTTTCGGAGTTTACCGATGCTCACCTCGCGCACGCGGTAAAGATCGTTGGCATCTCCGACAATCTTGACCTAGTTGCAGCCTGCGAAAAGCTTGCGCAGACAGCACTGGGTGAAAAGGCAAGTGCGGCGCGCTCTCAGCCCTACTATCTCGATGTAACTCATCCGCAGGCGAATAAGGGGGCCGTCGTAGCCACTCTCTCGAGGCTTCTGAGTATTCCGCCGGAACAGATCGCCACGTTTGGTGACATGCCGAATGATGTCCTTATGTTTCGGAAAAGTGGCTTTTCCATCGCGATGGGTAATTCGAGCGAAGAGGTGAAAGCGCGGGCGAGTGCAGTGACCGACAGTAACGAACAAGAAGGCTTCGCCAACGCGGTGCAGAAGTTTGTTCTCTGCCGGGTCGTCGCATGACTGGCGTAGCGGGAGGAAGCTCTGCTGGGAAGTGATAGACGCCGGCGCAGAGTCACGAAGGAATATGATGGGAATTGACCCCAAAACTCAGCGCGTGTGCTCAGCGGGCCTCATGCATACTTTTGCTAAACCAGTAATCGCCGTTGTGATGGGCGTGTCGGGGTCCGGGAAAACCACGGTCGCGGTGCTGCTTTCGGCGGCACTTGGTTGCCAGTTCCAGGAAGGCGATGATCTCCATCCACCTAAAAACGTAGAGAAAATGCACGGAGGCACGCCACTAACCGACGCCGATCGGTTGCCCTGGCTCCGCAAAATCGCGCAAGAAATCGACGGCTGGCGCGCACGCGGTGAGTCGGGCGTGCTCACATGTTCAGCGTTGAAACGGTCTTATCGAGACATCATCATCGGTGATCGCTCCGATGTGACGCTGATTTACCTAAAAGGTTCGCACGACCTCATCCACAGGCGCATGGCAGCTCGGCACGAGCACTTCATGCCGGTCGGTTTGCTTGACAGCCAGTTTGCGGCGCTGCAGGAACCCACCCCCGATGAGCACCCGATCACGGTCGATGTCAGTGGCCGACCGACCGAGATCGTCGGAGAAATCGTACGTCAGCTTGAGGCGCGGAAAATCAGCGCCCGTGGTCATGAATCGACCTCGGGAGCAGCAGTAGGTATTTCGAAAGAAGAGCGACAATGACAGCCCAAATCAGGGGAGCTCCGAAGCCGATTATTGTTGCGCCATCAATCTTGTCGGCAGATTTAGCTCACCTTGCCGACGAGGTTCGTGCCGTCGATGCAGCCGGTGCCGATTGGATTCATGTCGACGTAATGGATGGGCACTTCGTGCCGAATATATCGTTCGGACCGGGGGTTGTCGAAGCGGTGCGACGCTACACACGCAAACCGCTCAACGTGCATCTGATGATCGTCGAACCTGAGCGCTATTTCGATGACTTTGCCAAGGCCGGCTCCGATCATCTGCTTGTCCCAGCCGTGCCGTCGGCAACGGTCCGTCTCCATGGCGCGCTCTCTCAAATCCGCGACCTCGGCAAGAAGGCTGGCGTGGCGCTCAACCCGGCGAGCCCAATCGAGCTAATCGAACCCGTCCTGCATCTCTGCGACGTCGTTCTCGTCATGACCGTCAATCCAGGCTTCGGCGGCCAGAAATTTCTGCCAGAGGTGCTGCCCAAAATCCGGGTTTTGCGCCAGCTCTGCGATGCACGCGGCCTCGATCCCTATATAGAGGTCGATGGTGGCGAAAATTGCGAAACCGCCGGATTTGCTATCGAAGCGGGCGCAAACGCTATTGTCGCTGGGTCTGCAATCTTTGGATCGCGTGACTATGCGGTCGCGATCGCCGCCATTCGCGACGCCGCGCGCCCGATGGCCGGAAGAATGCTTGCATGACCAGCGCGTCCGGAGCGAACGTGGAAATCCTCGCCAATCCTGAAGCCCTGTCGCATCGGGTTGCAGCATGGGTGCTCGGGTTAGCGACAGCCAAAAATAGTGGCGTTTTTGCTATTTGCCTGTCAGGCGGTGAGACACCGAAACAGCTGTATGAACGTCTCGCTGAACCGCCTTATCGTAATATGTTCCCATGGTCGCGGACGCACTGGTTCTGGGGTGACGAGAGATTCGTGCCGCACGCTAACGTGCTCAGCAACTACCGCATGGTACGCGAGGCGTTGCTGTCGCGTGCGCCGATCCCGGCTACCAACATCCATCCGATTCCGACCGAGGGGCTCACCCCTGAAGTGGCAGCGTCTGCATACGAAGGCGAACTCAAAACCTTTTAC
>JBATYN010000619.1:0-3350 GCA_049674125.1 Pseudolabrys sp.
GCAAACTTCGCAGTCCTATTGATGTGACCAATCTGAACTCGACCTTCGTGTTGTTCGCCTTCTTTTGCAATAGCTAGAAATTTAAGTGCGGCAGACGACGAACAAGACTGAGGTTCAGAGCGACAGCGGGCGATGATCGAAAGGTCATTGCTAACCTGTAGCAGCAATTCTTTCCAACTCGCCGACAATGACGCTTCCGGTGCTTCGACAGTGAAGAGCCCAAAAGGTTCATCAATATTGGTTTGCGCAAGTGCCACTTTGTTAGGGCAAAGAGCAAGGTAAAGCGCGGCGATCACGGCCGCGAAACAAAGAGTGATTAAACGTGAGACGATCGCGTAACCGCTCATCATATTTTTTATCTCAACCGCCCGAATTTTCGATCTAGTCTCGGGCTTTATTGCGACGATCGCACAAGAAGCGGCCGGCGCATCCGCCACTTACTCCGGCAAGGGCCGCACCAGCGAGCCCGGACCGATCTTCTGCAGATTGCCACTAATCACGCGGTCGCCCGCTGCGACACCCTTCTCGATGGCAATGAGATTGCCGGCAGGGGGTCCAAGCGACACGAGGCGCTGATCGACCTTGTTGTCCTTGCCGACCACATAAACATATTTGCCAAGCTGACTCGAACCGAGCGCCGTCTGGGGCACCATGAGCGCATCCGGTTGTTCGCTGACCGCCAGGCGGATGCGGACATATTGCCCGGGCAGCAGCGAAAGATCTGTATTGGCGATGGTTGCACGGGCGATGATTGTGCCAGTCAAACGGTCAACGCTATTGTCGAGAAAAGTGAGCTGGCCGCTATAACGCGGCTTGCCTTCGCCCGGCAGAAAGACGTCGGCATCGATGTTTCCTTTAGCGCGTGCCTGATCAATCGTTGCAAGATCAGCTTCGCTTGGATTGAACGTAACGTAGATCGGATCGAGCTGCACCAAGGTGTTCAAGGTCGAGCTACCCGTGGTGACGAGCGTGCCGATCGATGCCTGGTTGCGACCGAGACGTCCCGAGAATGGCGCACGGATTTGAGTGTAGCTCAGGTTGATTTCGGCTGTATGGACGGCAGCCTCGTCAATCGTTAACGCGGCCTGCGCCTGACGCGTCACGCTGGTGCGCTGATCGAAAGTGTCCTTGGCGAGATATCCGCTTTGTGCCAGCGACTCGCCGCGAGTGAGATTGGCGCGCGCATAGTCGAGCGCCGCGCTGTCACGCTGGAGCTGCGCCTTCGCCGAGTCAAGAGCCGCTTGGAAATCGCGCGGATCGATGGTGTAGAGTAGATCGCCCTTGTTGACGTCGCTTCCGTCAGCGACGTGCTGTTGATCGACATAGCCCGCGACCTTCGCCTGCAGCGCGACGTGGCGGATCGCGTCGGTACGGGCGGAGTATTCAAGATAGATCGGAATCGTCTTCTTGACGATCTCGGTCACCGGGACGGGCATCGCCATCATCGCCGGGTTCGGCGTCGCTCCCGCTGACTCGCTGACCAAATCCGGGCCCCGCTCAACGATGAATATAGCGGCAGCGCCCACGATGACGCCGATGCCGGCAATAAAGCTGAACTTCCACTTTTGCATGACGATCACTCCTAATTCCTATTCGGCGGGTTCGGCCCGCCCCTCGATATGATGTGCTGACGTGAGCTCAGGGCGCTGGTTGCGCTCGCGAAGTTGTTCGATCACCGCATAGAAAACCGGGACAAAAACGAGCGTCAGGATCGTGGCCGCGAGCATGCCGCCGAAAACGGTGGTGCCGATCGATTGTCGGCTCGCGGCGCCCGCCCCGGTCGCCACCATCAGCGGCACGACGCCGAGAATGAAGGCGAATGCGGTCATGAGAATTGGACGCAGCCGCAAGCGTGCGGCCTCCATGGCTGCCTCGACAATGCTGAGACCCTCCTCGCGCCGTCGTCTGGCAAACTCGACGATCAGGATCGCATTCTTGGCGGCCAGGCCGATGAGCATCACGAAGCCAATTTGCGAATAGACGTCGATTTGTCTGCCGCGCAGCCACAGTGCCAGAAGGGCGCCGAAAAGTGCGAGCGGCACCGCGAGCAGGACCATGAAGGGCATGGACCAACTCTCATACTGCGCCGCCAAGATGAGAAAGACGAAGACGATCGCGAGCGCGAATACCACCGTCGCGATCGAACCCGCCTTGAGCTCCTGGAAGGTGATGCCGGTCCATTCGAAAGCGAAGTCGCGCGGCAGTGCCGTTGCAGCCGCCCGTTCCATTGCGGCGACCGCCTGCCCGGAGCTATAGCCCGGCGCGGCGCCGCCGTTGATGAGGGCGGACGCATAGTTGTTGTAGTGCGGCACAGTCTCTGGGCCGACAATCGGTTTGAGGTTCCCGAGCGTGCTCAACGGCACCATGCCGCCGGAGGCATTACGAACGTAGAGGCGGGAGAGATCGGACGCGGAGGCGCGCGCGTCCTTGTCGGCCTGCAGGGTCACCCGGAAGGTGCGGCCGAATAGGTTGAAGTCGTTTACGTAGAGCGAGCCAAGATAGATCTGTAGTGTGTTGAACACGTCAGGCAGGTTGAGGCCGAGGAGCTTCGCCTTATTGCGATCAAGGTCGTAGTTGAACTGCGGCGTCGAAGTACTGAACGACGAGAACAGTTGCTGGCCGCTGATTTCCGGCTGTTTGCGCGCTTCGGCGATCACCGCTTGCGTGGCGTCGTTGAGCGCGACACTGCCGCGGCCGGTGAGATCTTCCACCTGAAATTCAAAACCACCGGTCGTCCCAAGGCCGGGGATCGATGGTGGATCAAAGCTAAGGGCAATGGCGCCGGGGAGGCTGAGCAGCTTCGGACGTACCGAAGCGACGATGTCCGAGGCCCCCTGCCCGGGCGGCCGCTGATCCCACGGCTTGAGGATTGCGAACTCCACGGCCGAGTTCGACTGCGCGGCGTTGGTGAGGAAGTTGAGGCCGCTGATTGAGCCGACGATGTCTACGCCGGGTGTATTCTGCAGGACGTCACGCACCTGCTTGGCTACCACATCGGTGCGTTCGAGAGACGCCCCGTCCGGCAATTGGATAACGACGAAGAAGTAGCCCTGGTCCTCGACGGGAAGAAACGTCGAAGGAATGCGCAGCGAGACCAAGTAGGTCGCGCCCAGCGCCGCCACGAACAGGGCCAGCATGATCCAGCGAAGGCCGATTAGCCTCCGTACTCCCTGGGCATAGCTATGCGATAACCAGTCGAAGCCGCGATTGAACCACCGAAATGGCGCGAACGTCACATCGCCCCGGTGGCGCAGAAAGGCGGCGCTGAGCGCGGGGCTGAGCTTCAACGAATTGAAGGCGGAGATTCCGACGGAGATCGCGACGGTGAGCGCGAACTGATTGTAGAGACG
>JBATYN010000620.1:0-3967 GCA_049674125.1 Pseudolabrys sp.
CTTCTTCGTCGCTACAGGCTTTTTAGCGGGCTTCTTCGGTGGTGGCGGCCCGCCGGGTGTGAGTTCAACGGCAACGGGGTTCGGCCGCAATCGCGTTGGTTCACCGGTGACACTGATCGGTTCAAGCCGCTCCGACTCAGGCTGATAGCCGGTGAGCGAGAATGTCACCGTCATTGGGGCATCGACTGGCAGCGCCAGTGCGCACGGTGTGCGACAGGTTTGCCCATTGGACGCCTTGGCTTCGGCGCCGGGCGGTTCAGATTCCAAACTGACGGTGTCCAACGACGGTCCGGGCTTAAGACCATCGAGACTCATCCACTCGGGGGTCGACGAGCATGCCGCGAGGGCAATGGCGCCGCCAATGATCGCAAGAACTCGATACATCATATTAACCGTCCCACTCGAGCGACTTGACGCCGCCCGTCCGTTACTAGGACAAGAATACGGGCGCTGTCATGCACGTGCAACATATTGCACCTCGTTAACCTTACCACATTAACCATAACTCGGTACCTGGGACCTCAAAAAGCGGACGAAATAGCGGCAATCGATGCCGGCAGTTCGGTGAAATGGCTGATGGTCGTGTCCGGACTAAATTCCGCACTGGGGCGTTCACTGTAGCCGAAGTCGACGGCTATAATCGGAACGCCAGCTGCGCGCGCAGTGCGGATATCGGTTATTGAATCACCGATCATGATCGAGCGTTGAAGTGTTCCGCCCGCCGCGCCGATGGTGCGCCGCAAAACCTCCGGATCGGGCTTCTGAACGCCAAACGTATCTTGCCCGCATATCGCAGCAAAGCGGTCCGCCAGTTTGAGCTCGTTTAGCAAAAGCACTGAAAGCCGTTCGAGTTTGTTTGTGCAGACGGCAAATTGGCAACCGCGCGCGGCGAGGGCGTCGAGCGCATCTGTGACACCGGCAAATGGCCGGGACCGATCGGCCAAATGCTCTGAATAGTAAGTGATGAAATCGGCAAACATTTGGTCGAGCTTCGCTGGCGGCAAGACCCGCCCTTCACCTTCGACGCCGCGGGCGATCATTGCTTTGGCGCCTCCGCCGACAAAATTGCGCACGACCGCGTATGGCAGTGGTGGCAACCCCTCCCGCGCGAAGATCACGTTGAGGGTTTCGACGAGGTCGGGGGCCGTATCGATCAAGGTGCCGTCCAGATCGAAGACAATCGTTGGAGCATTCATGGTGGAAATCGCTAGCCTTCGGTTATCATCGTTGCAAGGGCAGTTTTCGGTGACAACGGCCGAGGGCTGTTCACGCAACGCGAACAGAGCTAGATAAGCGTGTTCACGATAAATGTTGATCGACGCCCGATTGCCCAGCCGGTACCGATGACCGCCGATATTCAGAAACGCGCTGCTGCTGCTCGCGCCGTTGAATTTGTTCGTCCAGGCATGCGCCTCGGGCTTGGTACCGGGTCGACCGCAAAGCATTTCGTCGAGCTGATCGGCGAACGCGTTCGATCCGGACTAGACATCGTTGCCGTTCCGACTTCGGAGGCGACTTTTGCCGACGCAAAACGTTGCGGCATCCCGCTCACTACACTGGATGAGACGCCCGAGCTCGATTTGACGGTGGACGGAGCCGATGAGATCGACCCGAATCTTTCTCTGATAAAAGGCGGTGGCGGCGCACTGTTACGGGAAAAAATCGTTGCGGCAGCGTCTGCGCGCATGGTCGTTATCGCGGACGAAAGTAAGTATGTCGCCAGGCTCGGCCAATTCCCGCTCCCGGTGGAAGTGGTGCCTTTCGGCTTGGCGGCCACGCAACGCGCCGTTGAAAAAGCGATTGGCGCGCGACAGCGCTCGGGTCAATTGACACTCCGACGCGGCAAGGACGGCCTTGCTTTTGTCACGGATGGTGGTCATTGGGTCCTCGACGCCGCGCTGGGCCGGATTGACGATCCGGCTGCATTGGCGCATGCGCTTTCGGGTGTTCCTGGCGTAATGGAGCATGGCCTGTTTATTGGCCTCGCGCAGATGGCCATAATTGGCGGACCGGATGGCGTAAAGATTGTCGAAAGGTCCTGATATCTCGAGCTAGATGGAGTTTCGAAGATGAAAGTCGTAGAGGCCGTTACAAGCGCCACTCGGCCAGTCGCGCTCGCCTTAGCGCTCGTTGTTTTCAGCACGGCCGTCCATGCACAACAGACATCTGTGGCAGCCATTCAGACTGCTAAGGAAATCGTCAATGTCACCGGTGCTACAGCGCTTTTTACTCCGCTGATCCCTGGCGTTGTCGAGCAGGCCAAAAATTTGTTTCTCCAGCAGAACCCGGGTCTGGGCAAGGACCTTAATGAGATCGCCGTCAAAATGCGCGCTGACCTCGCGCCGCGTTTCGATGAGTTAACCACCGAGGTAGCCAAGCTCTATGCGCTCCATTTCACCGAAGCCGAGCTCAAAGAATTACTGGCATTCTACAAATCACCGCTCGGAACCAAACTGATCAGTGAGCAATCGAAGGTGGGCGAAGATGGTCTGAAATTTGCGCAGGATTGGGCAAACCGTTTGTCCGACCAGGTCATCGCGAATATGCGTGAGGAATTAAAAAAGCGAGGCCACGCACTTTAAGGGCTTTTAGGCCGGCTCAAGCTTCGGCCTCCCTTGCGAAGTGATGGCGGCAGTTGATGGCGGACCACGACGTCGATCTTTTCGTCATTGGTGCAGGCTCGGGTGGTGTGCGCGCCGCGCGCATCGCAGCGAGCTACGGCGCCCGTGTCATGATCGCAGAAGAATACCGCGTTGGCGGCACCTGCGTCATTCGGGGGTGCGTCCCGAAAAAGCTTCTGGTTTACGCGTCCCGGTTTTCCGGTGAGTTTGAAGATGCCGCCGGTTACGGCTGGACAGTGCCGGAGCCGGCCTTTCATTGGCCCGCACTGATTGCCAACAAGGATCGGGAAATTGCCCGGCTTGAGGCGGCCTATATCAATACGTTGGAGCGCAACAAGGTCGAGCTGGTCCGAACCCGTGCGGTTCTGGAAGATGCAAAGACGGTGCGCTTGGCGACCGGAGCTCGTGTGCGGGTGGAAACCATTTTGATAGCGACGGGCGCGTGGCCGCACATGGGGCCTAAAATTCCCGGCCGCGAACATGCGATTTCTTCTAATGAGGCTTTTCATCTGCCGGAGTTGCCGAAGCGAATCTTCATTCATGGCGGCGGCTACATCGCGGTCGAGTTCGCCTGCATATTCGCCGGGCTTGGCAGCGACGTCACGTTGGTCTGCCGCAACGTGAACATCCTGCGCGGCTTCGACGATGAACTTCGCGAGCACTTGCGCAATGAAATGCGCGCGCGGGGCATCACCGTGTTATCCGATCACACGGTGGCGCGCATCGATAAATCAGGCGGCGAATATGTGACGCATCTGAATGACGGCAAAACTGTAACGACCGATAAAGTGATGTTCGCCCTCGGCCGACACCCAAACGTCATTGGGCTCGGGTTCGAAAATTTGAATATCAAAATTCATGAGCATGGCGGCATTGAAGTTGACGAGTACTCGCGGACGTCCGTGCCGAATATCTATGCGGTTGGCGACGTCACGAACCGGGTTAATCTCACGCCCGTCGCGATCCGCGAGGGCCACGCTTTTGCCGATACGGTATTTGGCGGCAAACCTACGCCGGTCGATCATACCAATGTGCCGACGGCGGTTTTTTCGGACCCCGAGATCGGTGTCATTGGGCTGACCGAACATCAGGCTCGCGAATGCCTCGCCAGGGTCGATGTCTACAAGACGACATTCCGTCCGATGAAGGCAACCCTCGCTGGTCGCAACACCCGCTCGTTCATGAAACTTTTGGTCGATGGGGACAGCGGTCGCATTGTCGGGTGCCATATCTTGGGGCCGGATGCCGGCGAACTGATCCAGGTTATCGGGATAGCGGTGAAAATGGGTGCGACCAAGGCCGACTTCGACGCGACCATGGCTGTGCATCCCACGGCGGCGGAGGAG
>JBATYN010000621.1:0-2269 GCA_049674125.1 Pseudolabrys sp.
GCAATGCTCCGCTAGGCCGGCATCTCGGGACATTTTCGCACGGCTGCAATGTTGGAGACGCAACGTAATTCCACGAAATGGCCCGAATTTCGCAACGATTTCTGCAAATTCGCGGAGCATCTCCCAAACGGAACGTGCACACGCGGCAGACGTTGGAATAACGTCATGAATAAAGATAATAACGGCACATTCGGCATCATCATTGGCGGCGTCGTCGCCGTGATCGCCGCCATCTTCATTCTCAGTGGCGGCGAATTGGGTGGCAAGACCACCGTCGACGGAGACCAGGACTTGCCGCCGGTAGCGACATCGGGCGAGTAAGGCCTAGCCTTACCACCAAGGCCGTGGGGTAAATGTTCCTGCGACCTGCTCGATCACTGCGCCGAGCGAAAATAGCGTTTCCTCGTCGAATGGCCGGCCGATCAGCTGCAGTCCCAACGGCAACCCCTGCGCGTCGACGCCAGCGGGCACGGCGATGCCTGGCAGGCCCGCCATGTTCACGGTCACCGTAAATACGTCGTTCAAATACATTTCTACTGGGTCGGCGCCGCCCTTTTCGCCTAATCCGAATGCGGCCGATGGCGTGGCCGGCGTCAGCATGGCGTGCACGCCGGCTTTGAAACAGTCTTCGAAATCTTTCTTAATGAGCGTGCGCACCTTCTGTGCGCGTAGGTAATAGGCATCATAGTAGCCCGCCGAGAGCACATAGGTACCAATCATGACTCGCCGGCGCACTTCGGCACCGAATCCATCGCTGCGCGTCTTCTCATACATATCGATGATATCGCGGCCGGGAACCCGCAGCCCGTAGCGCACGCCGTCATATCGCGCGAGATTGGATGACGCCTCTGCAGGCGCCACGATGTAATACGCAGGGAGCGCATACTTGGTGTGCGGCAGCGAGACCTCGATCAACTCTGCGCCTGCCGCCTTGAGCCAACTGCGCCCCTGCTCCCAGATTTTTTCGATCTCGGCAGGCATTCCGTCGAGGCGGTACTCCTTGGGAATGCCGATGCGCAAACCTTTTACCGATTTCCCGATCGCCGCTTCGTAATCCGGCACCGCAAGATCCGCACACGTCGTGTCCTTCGGATCGGGTCCTGCCATCGAGCGCAGCAGGATTGCAGCGTCGCGAACCCTGCGTGCAAACGGTCCTGCCTGATCGAGCGAGGATGCGAAGGCGACGATGCCCCAGCGCGAGCAGCGGCCGTAGGTCGGCTTAATGCCGACTGTACCCGTGAACGCGGCAGGTTGGCGGATCGACCCACCGGTATCTGTGCCGGTCGCGCCAAGACAAATCTGCGCCGCCACCGCAGCAGCCGAACCGCCGGATGAACCGCCAGGCGTCAGGGGCGTATTTGACCCTTTGCGCCGCCAAGGTGAATGCACCGGCCCGCAATGCGAGGTCTCGTTTGACGAGCCCATCGCGAATTCATCGCAGTTGGTCTTGCCGAGAAGCACCGCACCATCGCGCCATAACTGCGAGGTGACCGTCGACTCGTAGGTCGGAACAAAATTATTGAGAATATGCGAGCAGGCGGTCGACCGCACGCCCGCGGTGCAAAACATATCTTTGATAGCGAGTGGAATGCCTTCCAGCGGCCCGGCTTTTCCACCGGCGAGCCGCGCGTCGGATTCTTTCGCCATGCTGATGGCGCGCTCCGGCGTCTCCAGCACAAATGCGTTGAGGGCGCGCGCTTTTTCTATTGCCGTCAAATGCGCGGCGGCCAAATCACCCGCAGAAAAAGACTTTTTCTTCAGCCCGTGGCGCGCCTCCGCCAGACTAAGTGAGGTGAGTTCACTCAAGGCGTGGGCTCATCCGACGATTGTGGCCCACGCCGGCGCAGGTTAGGGGTGGATTGGTCAGCGCCTGGCTCGCAAGCGAAAACATCGTCGCCGCCCGACTCTTTTTTCTTGGTCGCGCTCCGCTCCGCCTCTAGAGCGTCGACCATAGACCAGTATCCAAGTTCGCATGCGATGCACATCACTCGACCACTTTCGGAACGAGGAAAAAGTTGTCATCGCTTGCTGGTGCGTTTTTGACGACATCGCCGGCGATGCCGCCATCGGTCACGACGTCCGCACGCTTCTTCATCGTCATCGGCGTCACGGATGTCATCGGCTCAACACCGTCGACCTTGACCTCCGCCAACTGCTCGACGAAAGCGAGCATGGCGTTGAGTTCGCCCTTGAGATGTTCGACTTCGTCCTCTGCCACGGCAATGCGGGCAAGGTGGGCAATTCGGCGAACGGTATCAGCGTCGACAGC
>JBATYN010000622.1:0-4250 GCA_049674125.1 Pseudolabrys sp.
CTAATGGCTTTGGCTATTGTTTGGCAGCAGACCAAAAGCTGACCAACTTTGGTACAGCGCGCGCACGCGGCGGTATTCTGACCAATGAAAATTTGCTGTGGTACCTGACCGGCGGTCTCGCGTGGGGGACCGTCAAGGAAAACCTCACATTTGCAGGGACCGCCAACCCAACAATTTTCCCCGGCGCTCTGCAACCGGGCCCACTTCTGGGAGGCTCGGTGGGTTTCTCGACCACCAAAGTGGGCTGGACTTTGGGCGCGGGCGTAGAGACGAAACTTGGCGGGGGCTGGTCCGCAAAGCTTGAATATCTCTTTGTCGATCTGGGCAGCGTGACCGATACGATGGCAATCGCCATCAATCCGGCATTTGGTCCTACGTTCAACACCGGCGGCAGCGCGACCGCCACAAGTACCGCGCACGTTATGGACAACATCGTACGCGTCGGCCTCAACTACACATTCAAATAAGGCCACAGGACGTCATGTCCGCTCTTGGCACTTCGCGGACATTCCAACCGTCGCTGTGAATGTCCGCATTTGGGGGTAAAGCGGACAGGACAACATCGGTGGGTCGCCGACTTGCAACCTTCTCTACGGTCTTCGATTCGATTAGTTTGAGCCCTTGTCGATGGGGGCAATTATGGTCGTGAACAAGAACCACGAAGAATTTCACATCCTCGATATGAACAGCGGGTGGGATACGCCGCCCGGATATCCGAAAGGTATTCAGCAGAAGATTCTATCCGGCGCGCTTGACGAAGCAAATAGAAGCGGCACGCGCACACGCCTGTTGCGCTTCGCACCCGGCGTGTTTACTGCGGCTCCGTTCGTCCACGAATATTGGGAAGAGGTTTATCTCGTAACAGGAGATTTGACTGTCGGTAATGAGGCCAACGGCAACGGCGGCAAGTCCTTCCCACCGAACACGTACGCATGCCGGCCACCCGGAGCCCATCATGGTCTTTTCAAATCGAACGGCGGCTGCACGCTACTGGAAATGCACTATTTCGACCCGGTCTGATTGACCGCTGACTGGCTCGCAATGTCCGCTCTATGAGGTAAAGCGCACATCTGCTGTTGTAGCTGCACACCTTACGGCTCAGTCTTCATCTGACCAGTCTGGGTTCTGCCAGAAGCGCCAAAGGCCGTCCTGCTCACGACGCCAGGCGCCGCCCCGGACCTGCGTGACGCCTTTGGAAATCAGATCGGCGAAGCTATCGAGATCTTCATCGTCCAGCATCGTCCGCAACTCAGCCTCCGTGATGACCCGCTCGGTCCGCTGTAATTTTTCGGTCATTCTGTTCGTTCCTTTGCCAAATTAGTTCGAAAAATGACCCAGCTATGTAGCCGATTTTTTTAGCGCACTTAGGCGCATGCCGGGTTCGCCCAAGCTCCAACGCTCGGACAGGAACTTAGGAGAGCGATTTGGCACAAACGTGTCCGCTATTGGCCACAGCAGACATTCATCAGCCATCGATTTGTGTGTACTTTCGGGGCAAAGCAGACATTGCTTTGGAAGGCGCCAATGTCCGCAATGGCGCCGAGCGGACATTGTCAAACTAAATGGGCTGGATCAGAATTGAAACTCCAGAGGAGCGTTGAACGCTGTTGAGTCAAATAATATGGGCACCGAAAGCGTAGACTTGATTGACCCGTGGCACGATCTCTACGTAATGCTGGGCACCTCGTCAGCCGCGCTCATCGGCCTGCTTTTCATCGCTACATCGATTCATCTCGGCGAGGTCGTAAGCAATCCGGGATTTCGCGTGCGCTCCTACAACCAAACACTTTATCTTCTCACATTACTTGTGGAAGCGGTTCTTATTCTCGTTCCTCAGCCGGTACCGATCCTCGGCGTTGAGCTCGTGGTCCTTAACATAGTGGGACTATGGTTCCCTATCAGCACCTCTTACACTTTCATTTATAAACACCGGGACGATCGCCATCGCGGCGGCATGAAGATATCCCGCGCAATTCCCTTAAGTGTGGCCTATCTCCTCGGAATAGCCGGCGGCATCGCCCTGATCCAAAGCTCTCACTGGGGGATGTACACTGTGACCGTTTCGTACACCACGCTTCTCGTCACGGTCGTGTTGGGTGCTTGGTCGACCATGTTAGGCATGGAGCAACGGGAATTTGACGTAGCTCAAAGGGAAAAGACAGGCAGCTGACCTGTGACCTCTCTTGGCACAAAGCGGACATGCGCCGGTGCACTGCATATGTCCGCTTTTGGGGGGTAAGAAATGGCCATTGGGCTAACCCGACGCCGCTACTGGCTACACGTAAGTACACATTGCGGGGACATCAATTGAGGCGAAGCCGATAAGCCGCAACGCCACCGAGCGGACGCGCCGAAGCAGATCGGATATTGTTCAGGTTGCGCGAGAGCGGGAGGCTCCTCATGCGCGTCGGTATCGCAAGCCTTTGCGCGGTGGTTGGCTGCACTCTGCTGTGTACGACCCAGTTGTCGAAGGGACAAACGGGTGAAACCGGCAACGATCATAAGGCCCGCGCCTACGTCGGCGGCGCGCTCGCTGACCATAGCCATCCTGGTCTCGGTTGGCCAAACCCCCTCCGGCTGCCGAAACCGCTGATCGACCCCAGCGGCAATATCGTCCACCGCAATATCGAGATCGTGAATACCCCGACCTCGATACCGGGGCCGCCGGTCGACGCCTCGCTACTACTGCCGACCTCGTTGAACAGCGGCTCGATATTGATCAACATCGACATCATGCAGCTATTCATCCCTTGGGAGTACAGGGTAGCGGGGGCGTTATAGCGATGACGGTGCCGCCAAACGCGGCGGCGAAGACGGCGGCGGTTTCGATGGGCACACCGCCGACAGCGCACGATTACGCGGCGACAAGCGAGCAAGCGATGGCCGCCTTCAAGGCGCGGTGGCTAAATAGGCTTGCAATCAATGTCCGCTTTTGTGGGCAAAGCGGACATTTCTTTTTGGGCCGCATACGTCCGCTTTTGGCCCAAAGCGGACATCGAGCAAATTGCTACTCGATTACTTCATCAATTTGCGCGAGCAGCGTCGGTGGGACGGCGAGACCGAGCGCTTTCGCCGTTTTTATGTTGATCGCTAATTGAAAATTTGTGGGCTGCTCCACCGGTAGACTCGCGGGCTTTGCGCCCTTGAGAATTTTGTCGACATACACCGCGGCCCGCTCGTAAAGCTCGGGCAAGTTGGCAGCCATGGAGACCAAGCCCCCTGCCGCCACAACGTCCCGACTGCCAGACATGTACGCCAGCCGGTGTTTGGCCGCGAGCTCGATAAGGATTGCCCGGTGCGGGTCGAAGAAGGCCTGTACGACCACCGCTTGCACTTCCGCCTTAGCCATTGCCGCGAAGGCGCTTCGTAACTCGCTGGGGCCACCGATCAGTATCGGCTCAAACCGGAGGCCGGCTTTTGTGGCCGCCAAACGCATATCTTCCACGAAGGGTGCGCCGAATGGGCTCGTTGTCTGGGTAGTTGCGAGAATCGCGATACGGCTAAGGTTTGGAATGAGCTCACGCAGGAGCTGCACCCGTTTGCCTCCGATCTCAGCGTCCATCATTGATAGACCCGTGACGTTTCCGCCAGGCCGGGCCAAACTTTCGATAGCGCCCAACTGCAAGGGCGCGCCATGTGGCGCCATGACGATCGGAATCGTTTGCGTGGCGGCCATCGCGGCTGAGACCGCTATGGCATAATGCGCGACGATGACATCGACGCCAAGCCGGACAAACTCCTCAGCGAACTCCTCTGCGCGATCGCTTCGCCCGTCGCTATAGCGAAACTCAACCACGATGTTCTGGCCTTCAGAATAGCCGAGGCCGTGCAGGCCTCGCCAGAACGCGTCGGCGAACGGATGTGGCGGCGAGGCTGACACCAACACACCGACACGCGGTAATTTTTTGGGTTGTTGAGCAAACGCTCGGCTTGGCGCGCCAATTAACGTACCGCTCATCGCGCAGATAAAAAGGCGCCGGTCGATCATTCGATTGTCTTTGCGCGGCGCGCCATTTTAGCCCTCAAAGCTACGGGCCAAGCTTGGCGCAATGCGGAAAAATAGCACACATCACATTCGGATGCGATGTTGCCCAAGGTTCAAAAATGTCCGCTATTGGCACTTAGCGGACATCGCCCAGTGCACTGCACATGTCCGCTATTGGGGGTAAAGCGGACATGGCGTTTTGCACCGCACATGTCCGCTTTTGACCCAAAGCGGACATGGAAACTCGCTGTCACCTGCTCGGTAG
>JBATYN010000623.1:0-4532 GCA_049674125.1 Pseudolabrys sp.
CTACACGATCGCTTGGCGCTTTTCCACCCTTCCCGCCGCTAGCGATAAACTGCCGCAATACCGAGGAAATCCTCGGCCTTGAGGCTGGCCCCGCCAACCAAGGCGCCGTTGACCTCGGGGATCGTCAGAAGCTCTTTGGCGTTCCCCGGTTTGACCGAACCGCCATACAGAATCCGCATGGGTCCGCCTTCACTGCCAAAGCGATCCGTCAGCCCCTTGCGGACGAAAGCATGGACTTCCGCTACGTCCCTGGACGTGGGCGTAAGACCTGTCCCTATCGCCCATACGGGCTCGTAAGCGACGACGAGATTGGCAGCGGTCGCTTTGTCCGGTAGCGACCCGTTGAGCTGGCGGCCGACCACTTCGACCGTCTTGCCGGCGTCACGCTCAGCACGCCGTTCCCCGACACAGACAATCGCAGTTAATCCGGCCCGCCAGGCGGCCCGCACTTTGCCGCAGACCTGCGCATCGGTCTCATGATGATCGGCCCGTCGTTCCGAATGGCCCACGATCACGGCGCGCGCGCCTGCATCCGCCAACATCTCGGCCGAGACATCGCCCGTGTGCGCGCCGCACGGCTCCGAATGGCAATCCTGCGCTCCGATAAGCACCCCAGAGCCACGGACGGCAGCAGCAAAGGCGGCGATCAAGGTTGTGGGAGGGCAAATCATAAGATCGGCTTTGCCCGCGAGGCTGCCCGCACCGGGGATAATCTTGGCGAACTCTCCCTCCGATGCGGAAAGCCCGTTCATTTTCCAGTTGCCCGCGACCAGCGGAGTTATCTTGGCCGCCATCGAAAAATCCCTTTCCGCGTGCGGTTATCAGGTCCGCTCGCGCAACACCAGCGTGACCCACAACAGGCTAAACCTTCTTGAGATGCAAGGAGTTGGCCGGGTCACTATGGTGCGGACGCTGCGCTTGGGCTAGACAGGCGCGGTCATCCACTCAACCAACCATCGTAAGCAACGAAAAACGCGCGCATGCTTCGCGGTCTTCACAAAGCCTCCTCGACCTGGCTCGGCAAAGCCCTCATGGCGACCGTCATGGGCTTCCTCGTGATCAGCTTTGCCATCTGGGGTATCGGCGACATTTTCCGCGGGTTTGGGCAAAATTCTGTTGCGACGATCGGCGGCACCGAGATTTCGATCGAGCAGTTCCGACAGTTCTACAACGACCGTCTCCAGCAGTTGGGGCGCCAGGTCGGCCGGCCGATCACTCCCGATGAGGCGCGTGCGCGGGGGTTCGACCGCCAGCTTTTGGGGCAGCTCATCAACGATACGACGCTGGATGAGCAGGCCAAGAAATTGCGGCTCGGTCTCGCGGACGCCGAAATTGCACAGCGTATTACGACCGATCCGTCATTCCGGGGTCCCACCGGGCAATTCGATCGCTCGCGCTTTGAGCAAATCATCCGTCAGGCTGGTTTCAACGAAAGCCGTTTCATTGAAGAGCAGCGTCGCACGATGTTGCGGCGGGAACTCGCTCAGAGCATTAGCGGCGACATGAAACTTCCTGCCACGGCGGTGGCGGCAATCAATCAGTATCGGAATGAGAGGCGTGCCATCGAATATGTGGCGTTAGGGGCAGCGCAGGCCGGCGACATTCCTCCGCCGACGCCGGAAGCGCTGAACACATATTTCGATGAGCGCAAAACGCTCTTCCGCGCACCCGAATATCGCAAGATTACTCTGTTGCCCCTCGCGCCAGCCGATATTGCCAACGTGGCCGCAATCAAAGACGACGACGCAAAAGCTTATTTTGAGCAGCGTAAAGACAGCTACGGCAGACCTGAGAAACGCGAACTACGCCAGATTGTGTTTCCAAACGCCGAAGAAGCCGCGGCGGCGCGCGAACGCGTCGTCAAAGGCGCAACATTCGACGACATTGCCAAAGAGCGCGGCGTGAACGTATCCGACACCAATCTGGGCATAGTGACAAAATCCGACATCATCGATCCAGTGGTCGCCGATGCCGCTTTCGCGCTCAAGCCGGGCGAAACGAGTGCCCCGGTGAAAGGCCGGTTCGGTACGGTTTTGCTGCAGGTCGGCAAGATCGAGCCCGGCGAGGAGAAGACCTACGAGCAAATGGCGCCTCAGATTAAAGCTGAGCTTGCTGAGAGCCAGGCCCGAAACGAAATTACCAGCCTGCGCGACAAGATCGAAGATGAACGCGCTGCCGGCTCTACACTCGCCGAGACTGCCAAGAAGCTTGGACTGAAGGCAACGACAATTGAGGCCGTCGACGCGTCGGGGCGAGGACCGGATGGCAAGCCGGTGCCTGGGCTGCCGCAAACACCGAACGTACTCAGCGCTGCCTTTGCGAGTGATGTTGGCATCGATACCGATCCTCTCCAGCTGCCAAAGGGCGGCTATCTCTATTTCGACGTCACGGGCATTACGCCCTCACGCGAACGACCGCTCGACGAGGTGAAGGCCCAGGTCGAAGCGCGTTGGCGCGACAACGAAATCGCGAAGCGGCTGCAAGCAAAAGCCGACGACATTCTCGGCAAACTCAAAGCCGGAACACCGTTTGCACAAGTCGCAAGCGAGGCCGGCCTCAAAATAGAGACAGCTGCTGACCTCCAGCGCGGCAAGCAGGGTGGCTTTGTGCCGCCAAAAGTGGTCGAACTCGTTTTCCGAACTCCGAAAGGTGCAGCGGCCTCTGCCGAAGGAAACAAGGAAACGGAACGCTTCGTCTTTCGTGTGACAGAGGTAGTAGATCCACAGCCGGACCGGGCCTCGTCTGACAACAAAGCAATCGCGGAAACTCTAAAAAATTCTTTTGGTGAAGACCTCGTCAGTGAATACATTTCACGTCTGGAGAATGATTTTGGCGTCACCGTCAACCCGTCGGCGCTGAATCAGGTTGTCGGCGGCGGCGCCCCCCAACAATAAATCGACCCCATGCAAATCGAGCCGTCCGAAACCGCCTTTGCCGCACGCTATGGGCGCGGCGAGACGCAAGTGGTGTGGACGACATTAGTCGCCGACCTCGAGACGCCGGTTTCTGCGTTCCTGAAACTCGGCGGCGGGAGAGCAATGAGCTTTCTGCTCGAGTCGGTCGAAGGCGGCGCGGTGCGCGGCCGCTATTCAATTATCGGACTTGAACCGGATCTCATCTTTCGCGCAAACGGCCGCAAAGCCGAAATCAATCGCAATGCACGCACACAAGCGAACGCCTTTGTGCCCTGCCCCGAGCCACCACTGCAGGCGCTGCGCGCGTTGATCGCAGAAAGCCGGATCGCACTGCCCGATAGCCTGCCGCCGATGTCTGCCGGCGTCTTCGGTTATCTCGGGTACGACACCGTGCGACTGATGGAGGACTTGCCGCCACCCAACCCCGATCCGATTGGCATCCCCGATGCAGTATTGGTACGCCCAACGCTGATTGTCGTGTTCGACACAGTGAAAGATTCGATCACGGTCGTGACGCCGGTGCGACCGGAAAAGTCTGTCGATGCAAAATCCGCACTCGCACGCGCTATTGAGCGTCTCGCCGGCGTTGTCGAAAGCCTGGATGGGCCTTTGGACAAGTCCTTGACCGAACATGACGCTGGGCCGATCGACGTGCCTGCAACCTCGAATACCTCGCCCGACGAATTCAAGATCATGGTTCGCAAAGCGAAGGAGTACATCGTTGCCGGCGATGCATTTCAAATCGTGTTGGCGCAACGATTCGAGGCACCGTTTACGTTGCCGCCGTTTTCACTCTATCGCGCGTTGAGGCGCACCAATCCGTCGCCCTCTCTCTACTTTCTGGATTTTGGCACCTTTGCGGTCGCGGGATCGAGCCCGGAAATTTTGGTGAAGGTTTCAGGCGACCGCGTCACGATTCGGCCAATCGCAGGAACGCGCCATCGTGGGGCAACGCCGCACGAGGACAGCGCCCTCGAAGCGGAACTGCTTGCCGATCCGAAGGAGCGCGCCGAGCATCTGATGTTGCTTGATCTCGGCCGCAACGATGTTGGACGCGTGGCTGCGATCGGCACCGTCAAGGTGACAGACCAGTTTTTTGTAGAGCGTTACAGCCATGTGATGCACATCGTATCCAACGTCGAAGGCAAGCTCGCCGGCAATCGCGACGCTCTGGACGCACTTGCGGCCGGATTTCCAGCCGGAACTGTCTCAGGCGCGCCCAAGGTCCGCGCGATGCAAATTATCGACGAATTGGAGAAGGAAAAACGCGGGTTATATGCCGGATGTGTTGGATATTTCTCCGCCTCTGGCGAGATGGACACGTGCATCGTGTTGCGTACAGCGCTTGTAAAAGACGGCAAGATGTATGTGCAGGCGGGCGCAGGGATCGTCGCCGACAGCGACCCCGATTTCGAGCAGCAGGAATGTATCAATAAGGCGAAGGCCTTGTTTCGAGCCGCCGAGGAAGCGCGCCGCTTTGCCAGCACGGCCAAACGCGGACAGTAACCACCGCCAAGGCCGGCTCCTTGACCCCCCTCTGGGCGCACCTTAAACCCTTGGCAAAGCGGTGGAACATGATCGTCCTGATCGACAACTACGACAGCTTCACCTTCAACC
>JBATYN010000624.1:0-3654 GCA_049674125.1 Pseudolabrys sp.
TGCCAATCATGATGCGGGACGTTGCCAATCCAGTCTTTGATGGCACGGATCGACGGCACCTCGTCGCACATCCTGAGCAGCGTATCTTTCGGGTAACCCTGACCGGTTGCGAGCGGGTACTGAAACACAATCAGCGGCAGGTCGGTCGCATCCGCAATTCGCTTCACATGCGCGAGTGCCATCGCGGGCGACTGGCCGAGCGTAAACGGCGCCGGCGGGAACACGAGCAATGCCGATGCACCGCCGTGGGCTGCCATGCGCGCGATACGCGCAGCCTCGATGCTGCCGTCGGCCCAGATGCCGTTGACGAGCGGAATGCGGTCGCCAATCTCATCCTGCGCAATATCAAGAACGCGCGTCTGCTCGTCGAACGTGCATGAGGCGACTTCGGTTGAATGAGCGTTGATGGTAATCGCGGAAATACCATCGGTCGCCGCCACATCGCGCAAATGCTTGCGGAAGCTCGCCTCATCAATCGCAAGATCATTGTCGAATGGCAGCAGCGCCGCCGGGATCACGCCCTGAGGAACATATGTCGCGTGCCTTGGCATGATGAGTGTCCTTTTCCTAGACAGCTGCTTTGATATCGCCAGCGAAACCAAATTCCGCCGACAAGCGGTCAGCGGCTGCACGCACGACCCTTGCGCGCTTCTGAAGGGCGTCGATTGACAGCCGCCAGACCGGCCCCGAAATGCCGATCGCGCCGATCACCAGTTTGCTGAAATCGCGAACCGGAACCGCCACGCAGCGCAGTTCGGCATCGAATTCGCCATCATCAATGGCCTGGCCTGTGCGGCGGACCTCGGCGATTTCGCGGCGGAGCATCTCGCCGGATGTAATCGACTTGTCTGTGTAGGCCTTGAGGTCGGCACGCGCCATGAATTGCTCAAGCTGGTCAGGCCCTAACGCCGCGAGCATGATTTTGCCGAGCGCCGTGCAATGCGCGGGACGCACCGCGCCTGCGCGATCGATCAGCTGGAAGGCGCCCTTCCCGCCGATCCGCGCCAGCACCACGACGGCGTCGCCCAGTCGTACCGAGAAGTGCGCACTCTCGTCGGTCTCGCGCGAAAGATCCTCCAGGATCGGGGTCGCCAGACTCACCATTTCCACTTCGTCGAGCGCGCTGGCGGCAAGCGCGAACAGTGGCCGGCCGATGCGATAGCGCTTGGAATCCTTCATCTGTCGCACATAGCCGAGCGAGACCAGCGTCTTGACCAGATGGAACGTCGTCGAATTGTGCAATCCGACGCGCTTGGAAAGCTCGGCCAATCCGATTCCGTCACGGTTGCGCGCAATTTCTTCCATGATCGCGAATGCGCGTGCCAATGACTGCACGCCGCCCCGCGGTTGGCCGCCAATGCTGCGGATCGCAGTGATGCGGGCCTGTACGCGCGGCCGGCCGCCGGCTGTCCTTTGTTTGCTCTGCGCTCTCAAGGCGTATGCCCCCGGACCGTCGAACTGGCGTCACGTCGTCGGTTGCCGGCGACGTTACCACCTGGAACACCAGATCGACGAGCCCGGTCTTGCAGCTCGTACGCGGCGGGCATGGCTTGCTCCCTACTTCGCAGGCGCGATGTCCGGCAAATAGCGCTTGCCAAACACCGGTTCTTTGTGAGGCGTCGGCGGCAATTGCCAGGCACCGGTCGATGGCGGCCGTATTTCCGCATCCACATGCACATCAAGCACAAACGGCTTGTTGGCCTTGATGGCGTGTTCAAGTGCGCCCTTGAAGTCTTCCGATTTCGTCACCGTGATCGCTTCGACGCCAGCCGCGCGCGCCCAGGCGGCAAAATCAGGATTGTAGGGTGTCTTGTTAGGCCCCTCATGGAACATGGTGCCGTGTTCACGGCCGCCGAACATCCCGAGTTGGATGTCGCGGATCGAGACCCAACCGAAATTATTCCAGATCACCCAGACGACCGGAATGTTGTACTCGACCGCGGTGCACAGAACGTGCGGCACCATGGTGAAGCAACCATCGCCCGCAATCGCGACCACCGGGCGGTCGGGCGCGGCAAGTTTCGCGCCGAGTGCGCCAGCGGCGCCAAATCCCATTCCGGAGAAACCCCAGGAATTGAGCATGGTCTGCGGGCGGCGCGCCTTCCAGAACTGCATATACCAGTTGTGATTAACACCGACGTCGCAGCAAAGAATGGCGTCCGTCGGCATCACCGCCTGACAATCCGCGACGATACGCTCGGGCCGGATTGGTGAAGCGTGCACGTCGAAATTCGGTCTGGTGAATTTCTCCCAGTCCTGTTGCCAGGTTTTGACGTCGGCCAGCCACGCCTTCAAATCGTGCTTCGGTGCGCGCTTCTCGACCTCAGCTAGCAATTGCCGCAGGAATGTCCGTGCGTCCGCCAGGACACCAATGTCGGGTGGATAATTACGCCCAAGCTCGGCCGGATCGACATCGGCGTGGATCAGCTTGGTCTGGGGGAAATTCCACGAATAGCCGGGCATCCAGGACGACGCCGAGCGGTCGTCGAAGCGCGCGCCGATTGCGATGACCAGATCCGCACGGCGGCCGGCTTCGTTTGCAGGGTAAGCGCCATTGCGCCCGATAAAGCCGAGTGACAGCGGATCATTCATGTCCAGCGTGCCCATGCCATTGGGCGAAGAGATCACCGGAATTTTCAGGCGATGTGCAAATTCCGTGAGCTCGCGAGACGCTTCTGAAAGTGTAACGCCGTGACCAACGAAAATCACCGGGCGTTTGGCTTTCGAGATTAAACTGACGCAGGCCGCAATTTCGTCCGGTGATGCGCCGCTACGCTGCGCATTCAGCGGCGGCGCCGGCAGCGGCATATCGACGTCGTCTTCTTCCTGGAACACATTGAACGGCACATCGACGTTCACTGGCCCCGGCCGGCCCGACAACATCGTTGTTGTGGCCTGACGCAACGCGAGCGGCAACATGTCGACGCGTGTCGGCTGAAAACTGCGCTTGACGACCGGCCGAATGATGTTCGGAAAATCCGCCTGGAAGTGTTTGTTGATTTCTTGAAACGGGCTGCGGTTGAACTGCGAGGTCGGCACATTCGCCGTGATCGCCAGTAGTGCCGAGGAGTCCGATATCGCTACCGCGAGCGGCATCACGATGTTGCAGGAGCCCGGACCACAGGATGTTAGCGTCGCCACCGCCTCATGGCGCACGCGGAAGTAAGCATCCGCCATGTGAGCCGCGACCTGCTCGTGGCGCGGCGAGACCAGCTTGATGCGGTCGCGCGCCTCATAGAGCGTATCCAGTATGCCGACATTGCCGTGGCCGCAGATCCCAAACACATAAGGAATTTTGCTGTCGATCAGATACTCCGTGATGATCTCAGCACCCTTCATCCGCGGCATTGCACGTCACCCCTATCACGCTGCTGGCAACGCAAACGACACACCGCCCTGACTAGGGATTTTGCATTTGCGATAATGCGAGAGGGACTTTAACCATATCGGTTACCGAGCGACAACCAAAAGCACGTTCTGCCGGCGCCTGGATCTGACGACGCCCCTTGCTCGCGCTTCCGGCGGGTATCTAGAATGCCGTTAGTTTGATTATTTTATTTTTTGTTGTGCCCGGTTTCTTTTCCAGCCCAGGGCGCGACAATTTTCGTAGCAAATTCAATGGTATCACCCCGATGCATTGAGGTACCCGAGCAC
>JBATYN010000625.1:0-14778 GCA_049674125.1 Pseudolabrys sp.
GCACCATTTCTTGCTGGCAAGACCGCGCTCTCGCAGATCAGCACGGACGATCTTGCGGCGGCGCTCGACACCTTGCTGCCTTGGAACATACGTCATCGTCTCGATGCCGAGGCACCCACCCATTTTACAGCGCCGTCCGGCTCGCAAGTCCCCATCGACTATGAGGCTGAAGAAGGGCCGAAACTGTCGATCCGCGTACAGGAAATGTTCGGCCTGGCGGTCCACCCGACGATCGCCGGCGGCCGTGTGCCGCTTCTGGTCGAGCTTTTGTCACCGGCGCAGCGGCCCGTGCAGGTGACGCGCGATCTGCCCGGTTTCTGGCGCGGTAGCTACAAAGACGTGCGGACCGACTTGCGCGGCCGCTATCCGAGACATCCCTGGCCGGACGATCCGCTGACGGCGCCCGCCACCCGCCGGGCCAAGCCGCGCGGCCAATAGGCTCAGCGCCCAATCGATTCAGCGGGCCCCGCCGCGAATAGTTTCAATTGTCGGAAATCCGCTTACCGCCGGCTCACCATGCCCAGAAGCACGCGAAGTCCCGTCGGCGCGTTAAGCCGCCTTTGATCCCCGCGTGCCAGAATTGAGCCTGCAACATCGGACTTTGCCATGCGTCCGCTCCTGTTTTTTGCTGCTGCCCTGCTTCTGATCGGTGGTTATGTCGCGCGTTACGCCGACAACGCCATCGAACATCCTTCCGATGCCCAGGCCGCGGTCGTGCAGCCGTCTTACGAGCCGCGTGAACCGAGCAGCTCGGGCCGTAGTTTGATGCTCGAAGCGGACCGCCAAGGTCATTTCCAGGTCGAGGCGAGGGTTGAGGGACGGTTTGTCGATTTCGTCGTCGACACGGGCGCCTCGCTCGTGGTGTTGCGCGAGTCCTCGGCCGCGCAGGCCGGGATGCGCCTGCAGCCTCGCGATTACACGGCCACCGCCGTCACAGCCAATGGAAAGATCAAGGCTGCGCCGGCGAGGATCGAGCGTATCGAGGTTGGCGGAATTACCGTATACGACGTGCCTGCCATTGTGTTGCCCGATGAGGCGTTGGCAAAAAACTTGCTCGGTGTCTCATTCCTGTCACGCCTCAAGCGCTACGAATACGCTAACGGCCGCCTGGTCCTCGAACAGTAGGCCCCACCTCCCGCTATCAACGAAATGATTTGGACGGAGCGCTTTGCGCCTCTCTGGCGTTAGGGTATTGGACTCGTGCAGCTCTTTGTTTGAGGACCTGATGTTTCCAACACCGAAACCCGCACTGCTACCAAATACCTACGCCTATGAATCATCGCCGTTGGTAAAGCCGACAGGCTTCCGCGAATACGATGCGCGGTGGCTTCTGGAAAAAGAAATCAACCTGATGGGCATTCAGGCCCTGGGGCTTGGTCTCGGTACGCTTATTCGCGAATTGAACGTGAAACCGGAGATCGTCACTGGTCACGATTTCCGCAGCTACTCGGCGGCAGTGAAAATGGCGCTGATTTCCGGTCTGATGGCGTCAGGCTGCAAGGTGCATGACATCGGTCTCGTGATCACGCCGATGGCCTATTTTGCCCAATTCGAGCTCAACGTGCCCTGCGTCGCGATGGTAACGGCTTCGCACAACGACAACGGCTGGACCGGGGTGAAGATGGGGGCCAACCGCCCACTCACCTTCGGGCCCGTGGAAATGAAACGGCTCAGGGAAATTGTTTTAGGCGCGAAATTCGATTTCAAAGAAGGCGGCAGTTACGTGTTTGTGGAGAATTTCCCCGAACGTTACATTGCCGATCTCACCAAGCGGCCGAAGCTTAAGCGCAAACTCAAGGTGGTCGCTGCCTGCGGTAATGGCACCGCGGGTGCGTTTGCGCCGAAAATATTACAAGCCGTCGGTTGCGAGGTGGTGCCGCTGGACTGCAATCTCGATCATACGTTCCCGCGGTACAACCCCAACACGGAAGACATGAAAATGCTGCACGCCATGCGCGATGCAGTGCTCATGAACAAGGCCGATGTCGCGCTCGGCTTCGACGGCGACGGCGATCGTTGCGGCGTTGTAGACAACGAGGGCGAAGAAATTTTCGCCGACAAAGTGGGTGTGATGCTCGCGCGCGACATGTCGGCGCTCCACCGGAATGCCACCTTTGTGGTGGACGTGAAGTCGACCGGGCTGTTCCTGACCGATCCGGTGTTGAAAGCGAATGGCGTCAAAGTCGACTATTGGAAGACCGGCCACTCCTACATCAAGCGGCGCGTCAACGAACTTGGGGCAATTGCGGGCTTCGAAAAGTCTGGGCATTTCTTTTTCAACAAACCGCTCGGCCGCGGCTACGACGACGGCATGATTTTCGGGCTTGCGGTCTGCGACATGCTCGACCGAAATCCAGGAAAGAGCATGGCGGACTTGCGCAAGGCGCTACCAAAGACCTGGGGTTCACCGACGATGTCTCCGCATTGCGATGATGAGAAGAAATATGGCGTCGTGGACGCGGTGGTAAAGGAGTTCGAGTCGGCAAAGACGAATGGCACGAAAGTCGCCGGCCAATCGATCCGCGAATTGGTTACTGTGAATGGCGTGCGCGTCACTGTTGAAGACGGCACCTGGGGTCTGGTGCGCGCTTCTTCCAACAAGCCTGAGCTCGTTGTGGTGGTCGAAAGCCCCGTGTCCGAGCAGCGCATGCGGGACATGTTTAAAGCCGTCGATGGCGTGCTGCGCACCCACCCGGAAGTTGGCGCCTATAATCAGACGATTTGATTTTCTGTCTCTATCGGCCTCAGGATGAGGTGGATTGAGTTCGGACTGGAATTTGATGCGTATCGTCATCCTCGGCGCAGGCCCTGCGGGACTTTATCTCGCCTATTTGATCAAGCGCCGCCAACGCGACGTGGACGTAACTGTTATCGAGCAAAATCCGGCTGACGCTACCTTCGGGTTCGGCGTGGTGTTTTCCGACAGGGCGCTGGAATTCTTGCGCGACGACGACGAGCCAACCTTTTTGGCAATCACGCCACATATGGAATCATGGAGTAACATTGCGATCGTTCACCGTGGCGAGCGGGTGATCATCGACGGCGTGGGCTTCGCCGCAATCGGCCGTCTCAAGTTGCTGAATTTGTTGCAGGAGCGTGCGCACTCAGTCGGGGTGCGGCCAAACTACCAGCGCGCCGTGAAGAGTCTTGATGAATTAGTCGGTGCAGACCTTATTGTCGGCGCCGACGGGGTCAATTCGCTGGTGCGACGCAGCCATGAAAAAGATTTTGGTGCGAGCGTAGGTCTGCTTTCGAATCGTTTTGCCTGGTTTGGTACCACCAAACGTTTCGAGACGCTGACGCAGACCTTCATCGAAACCGAGCTGGGGTCGTTTAATGCCCATCACTATCGCTACGCGTCCGATCTGAGCACCTTTATCGTCGAGATCGATCAAGCCACTTTATCGCGCGCAGGCTTCGCGCAGATGAGCGAGACTCAAGCCCGCGACATCTGCGAATCGGTTTTTGCGCCGGTACTCGATGGCCACCATCTGGTTTCGAATAATTCGATCTGGCGCCAGTTTCCGATCGTGCACAATCAGCGATGGTCGGTGAACCGCAACGTTCTCATCGGCGATGCCTTGCACACCGCGCATTTTTCAATCGGTTCCGGCACGCGTTTGGCCATGGAAGACGCAATTGCGCTCGACAAAGCGCTGGCCGCGCATCCAGATAATATCGATACGGCGCTCTCAACCTACGAAGCGGAGCGGCGCCCAATTCTGGAGAAGCTCGTTGCGGGCGCCAATGGCAGCGCAAAATGGTACGAGCACTTCGCCCAACATATGCAGTTGCCGCCCGTCGATTTGGCCATGAGTTACATTACACGCTCCGGCCGGGTCGATATGGATCGTCTTCGGAACCTGTCACCGCGTTTCGTCGCGCATTTCGAGCAGGTTCGCCGGCGGCCCGCGTGACCGGCCGTGCCGGTTAACAATTAATAAAAACTTACCGCGCTATAAAATCGGCAATCGGACGGGTGGGGCTGTCTTGACCAATATCTTGGATTCGAACTGGCAGATCGACGCCATCGCCATTCTTGCCGGATTGGCAGTGGTCGCGTTTGCGCTCCGCAGGCGGCGGCGTGTCGCGGAAGTGCGCAACGGTGACGGCGATCTGCTGTCAATGGTTATCAACAATATGACCCAAGGCGTCGTCCTGTTCGATGCGCACGAAAAGGTGCTCGTTTGCAACGATCGCTATGTTGAAATGTATGGTCTGTCGTCCAGCGTCGTGAAGGCTGGCTGCAGGCTGATGGACCTCATCCAAAATCGGATAACGACCGGCAGCCTGAATATCGACCCGCAAAAATACCGCGCCGAGATTTTGACAGCCGTACGTCGAGGTGAGTCCATGAATCGGATCGTGGAAACACCCGACGGCCGCTCTGTGCTCGTGGTCAACAGGCCAATTAAGGGCGGCCAGTATTGGATTGGCACTCATGACGACATCACCGAGCGCATCCATGCCGAACGAAAAAGCGCAGCGCTCACAGAACAAGAGCGCCGCCGTGTGGAGATCGAAACAGAAATCCGGGCATTTCGCGAAAGCGTTGCCGCTGTCCTGCGTACCGTTACAGAAAGCACCGCAGCGCTGAAGTCGATTGCAGTAACATTGTCGGATTCCTCCGGCCACACCTCGGAGCGAGCCGCCGGCGCTGCCCAGACCTCGAACGAAGCCGCCTCCAACATGACCGCCGCGGCAGGCGCGGCCGAAGAATTGATCGCCTCGATTGGGGAAATAGGCCGCCAGATCAGCCAGGCCGCGGAAGTTGCATCGCATTCAGTGGTGGAAGCGAATACGACCAATGAGCAGATGACACGCCTCACCGACACGGTTCAGGAGATCGGCGACGTCGTCAATCTGATCCGCAACATTGCCGGACAAACCAATTTACTTGCACTCAATGCGACGATCGAAGCCGCGCGCGCCGGGGAGGCAGGCCGCGGATTCGCGGTCGTTGCATCGGAGGTTAAATCGCTCGCGGTGCAAACTGCGAAAGCGACCGAGCAGATCGCGGGCCAGATCGAAGCGGTACAAAGCTCCACCCGCGTCGCGGTCGACGCGATTCGCCGCAACACCGAACGCATGCGTGAAATCGACGGCTACACCTCGGCAGTGGCACTTTCGCTGCAACAGCAGGACAGCGCGACCGACGAGATTTCGCACAACGTGGCGAGCGCGGCGCAAGGCGCGAAGGGCATGGTTGGCATCCTCGATGAGGTCACGCGGGCGGTCGGCGATACGCGCAGCGCCGCCAGCAAGGTGCTCGAAGCATCGGATACAGTTGAGGCCGCTGCCACGAGCCTGCAGCGCGGAATTGAGGGCTTCCTCGGCCGCGTCGCGGTGTAATGCAGCGTCAGTCTTTTTCTTCCTTGAAGGTGTCGCGGAACGGGTGCGCAGGGTAAACGCCCAGCACCGTCAGCTCCTTGGAGAAGAACGCAAGTTCTTCCAGCGCGAACACCAGCGCGCGGTCATCAGGGTGACCCTCGACATCGGCGTAAAACTGGGTCGCGAAAAAATTGCCGCCGACCATGTAACTTTCGAGTTTGGTCATGTTCACGCTGTTGGTCGCGAATCCGCCAAGCGCCTTGTAGAGTGCCGCCGGGACGTTTCGCACCCTGAATACGAACGTGGTGATAATCCTACCTTTGCCGGGCTGCGCCCATTTCTTCTCGCGCGATAGAACAACGAAGCGCGTGGTTGAATGCGTTTCGTCTTCGACATTTTCCTTCAGGATAGCGAGGCCATAGATTTCCGCAGCGAGCCGCGAAGCAATTGCGGCGCGCGTAGGGTCCTTGGCTTCCGCGACTTCCCGCGCCGAACCGGCGGTGTCGGCGGCGACAACAGGTTTGAGCTTCAATTCACGAATGATGTTGCGGCACTGGCCAAGCGCCATCACATGGCTCTGCACGGTCTTAATCGTTTTTAGGGTCGCGCCTTTTGGCGCCATCAACTGATTGCGGATCGGAAGAAACCACTCGGCAATGATGTGAAGGCCGGCGGTCGGCATCAGATGGTGGATATCAGCAACGCGCCCGGCCACCGAATTTTCGATCGGTATCATGCCAAGGTCGACGTCGCCGGCGACAAGCGCAGTAAAGCAATCCTCGAAGGTAGGGCAGGGTATCGGCTCGTGGTCCGGATAGGCTTCGCGGCAGGCAAGATGCGAATTCGCCCCCGGTTCTCCCTGATAAATGATCTTCTTTTTTGCCATCGCCCGTTCCTTTGGACGCGATCCGTACGCAGACCTTCAGGTTTGAGTCAACCGCCAAGCATGGCGCGCGCCTTGGCCAGGTCTTCGGGCGTGTCGACACCGAGCGGTACGCTCTTCACGACCATGGCATCAATGCGCATGCCGGCGTCGAGTGCGCGCAATTGCTCCAGATTCTCACGCTGTTCGTTGACGGATGGCGGTAATTTGACAAACCGCTCCAGTGCCGGGCGCCGATAAGCGTAAAGGCCGATATGGTGATAATGCGGGCCGTCGCCGGCTGCATTTTTACGCGTGAAAGTTTTGGCGTGAAAGCGGTCGGGCGTGATCTGCGGCCCCGAAACCTTCACGACATTTGGATTTGTCCGCTCGAGCGGATCGGTGATGACGGCGGCGAGGGTGGCGATGTCGACTTGCTTCTCGTCAAGCGGTGTGAGTGCGGCCCGGATGTCGGCGGCCTCGATAGTCGGCAGATCACCCTGAACATTGACGACGATGCCGATGCGCTGCTCCGGGTCGAGCGCTTCCAGCGCTTCATAGATTCGGTCCGAGCCGGACACATGGTCACTGCGCGTCATAACCGCGCGCCCACCGGCTTTTTCCACTGCCGCCGCGACGGCTTCGGAGTCAGTCGCAACAACGGCCTCACCGATTCGGGCAGCTTCAGCCCGGCGCAGGACGTGAACGATCATCGGCAGACCATGCAGGTCGGCGAGCGGTTTACCGGGCAAACGCGTGGACGCAAGGCGTGCCGGGATAAGGATGATTGCGTCGGCCATCGGGGTTGCCGGGTCGCCCGGCCGCACGTGACGGGTGTCGAAATTGCCGCAGGCGCTTATACGGGTTGCCAGAGCCTGGGCAAACCGGTATCTCATCGCCGCCGCTGGGGCCCTGGCGGTGAACGCCCCGCACCATCACGTCCCGCTCCGGGAGCCGTAATTCGATGAATTCCTTCGAACTCAATAAGATCCTCGGCGCCATCCTCGGCACCTGCCTGATCACGCTTGCGCTCAACATCGGTGCCAACGCGATTTTTGCGCCCGAGAAGCCGGCCAAGCCCGGTTTCAACATTGCGGTCAAAGAACAGGCTGAAGGCGAAAAAGCGGGCGCTGCCAAGGAGCCCGATCCGCCGATCGAGACGCTGCTGGCCAAGGCCTCGATCGAAAAGGGCCAAGGCACCGCCAAGCAGTGCCAAGCTTGCCATACATTTGAGAAAGGCGGCCCCAATAGGGTTGGCCCAAATCTGTGGAATATCGTGAACCGTCCGCGCGCGTCAGAAGCTGGCTTTAATTACTCAACGGGGATGAAGAGCAAGGGTGGGAACTGGAGCTTTGACGAACTCTACAAATTTCTCGCCAACCCGCGTGGGTACATTCCGGGGACGGCCATGACATTTGCCGGCCTGTCGCGCCCAGAGCAGCGCGCCGACTTGATCGATTTCCTGCATACGCTTGCCGACAATCCCGTTCCTTTGCCGAAGGCTGCCGAAAACGCGCCCGCAGGCGGAGAGCCGGCCAAGAAGTAGCCGAGATTACAGCGTCGTAACCAAACGGCCGGGCCATTGCCCGGCCGTTCGTTTGAGCGTCTAGTGCGGCATTCGGCCACGACAATTTAAGGATAGAGCTATCTGTCGCACCGGGCCCTGGCTGGCAGGGTATCGAAAAACCGACATAATCCCCGGCGATTGCATCATGAAGTGTTTTTGGTGCGCGGAGCTCCTGTATGAAATTCAGCCGTCGGTCTGTCCTGCGTGCCACCGCAGCGACGTTCGTTGCGCCCGCCTTCGGCGCCATTGGCGCCTCATCACACATAGGGCGTGCCGCGGCCCAGTCACAGAATTGGAAGCACGCGCTGTCGCTGTTCGGCGACATTAAATATCCGGATGGCTTCAAGCATTTTGATTACGTCAATCCGAATGCTCCGCAAGGCGGCACCGTGCGCCAGATCGCGTTCGGCACCTTCGACAATTTCAATACGGTAGTGGCGGGTGTGAAGGGCAGCATCGCTCTTGGGACCGAGCTGTTCATGGAAACGCTCATGACGCCGGCGCTCGATGAGGTTTCGACCGAATACGGACTCCTCGCTGAAGCGGCCAGTCATCCGGACGATCATTCGTCGGTTACGTATCGCTTGAATGCGAAAGCGCGCTGGCACGACGGCAAGCCGGTGACAGCGGACGACGTTGCTTATTCATTCGACATATTCAGGACGAACAGCCCGTTTTACGGAGCCTACTATCGCCATGTCACCAAGGTGGAAAAGACCGGCGACCGGGAGATTACCTTCACGTTCGATGGGCCGGGCAACCGCGAATTGCCGCAGATCGTCGGCCAGCTGCCGGTGTTGCCGAAGCATTGGTGGGAAGGCACGGACAAATCGGGACGCAAGCGGGACATTACGCTGACCACGCTCGAGCCGCCGCTCGGCTCGGGGCCTTACCGGCTCAAGGATTTTGCGCCCGGCCGTTCGCTGGTTTACGAAAAAGTTGATGGATATTGGGGCAAGGATCTCCCGGTGATCATCGGCACCCGAAATTTCCAGACGATCCGCTACGAATATTTCCGCGACTCGACCGTGGCCCTCGAGGCGTTCAAGGGCGATCAGGTCGACTGGCGCACCGAAAACAGCGCTAAAAACTGGGCGACGTCCTATGATTTTCCGGCCGTGCGTGACAAGCGCGTGATCCTGGAAGAATTCCCGGTCCGCAATTCCGGGAGCATGCAGGCCTTCGCCTTCAATACCCGGCGCGACAAGTTCAAGGACCCGCGCGTGCGCCGGGCCTTCAATTTTGCATTCGATTTCGAGGAAATGAACAAGCAGGTCTTTTTCGGCCAGTACAAACGCATTTCCAGCTATTTCGAAGGGACCGAGCTTGCCTCATCTGGAATCCCGGAGGGCAAGGAACTGGCAATCCTGGACACAGTGCGTGACAAAATTCCGGTGGATCTGTTCAGCAAGCCCTACACCAATCCGGTCGGCGGCAATCAGGAGGCAAATCGCAACAATTTGCGTGAGGCGCTCGCGCTGCTCCACGACGCCGGTTACGAGATTCGGAACACCAAGCTGGTCAACATGAAGAGCGGCGAAGCGTTTCGTTTCGAATTCCTGGTTGACGATCCGGCGACCGAACGTTTCGTGTTGTTCTACAAGCCCTCACTCGAACGCCTCGGGATGATCGTGGACGTGCGCGTGGTCGATTCCGCGCAATACGAGAACCGGCTGCGGCAATGGGATTTCGATATCATCATCGCATCCTGGGGCCAATCATTGTCGCCCGGCAACGAACAACGCGACTTCTGGAATTCGCAGGCCGCCGACCGGCCCGGCTCGCGCAACCTCATCGGGATCAAAAACCCTGCGGTTGACACGCTGATCGAGCGCGTAATTTTCACCAAGGATCGTGACGATCTCGTCGCCGCAACAAAGGCGCTCGACCGCGTGTTGCTGTGGAATTTCTACGTTGTGCCGCAATGGACTTACGGCAAGCAGCGCACTGCCCGCTGGGACCGTTTCGGCCGTCCGGAGACAATGCCGAAATACGGGGCGGCCGCATTTCCAACCGTCTGGTGGTGGGACGCGGACAAGGCGGCGAAGGTACCGCAGCGGTCATGAAGCGATGAAACCTAGCCGCCGCCGCGTGTTGACGGTTCTCGCCGGTGCGACGGCTGCGAGTGTCGGCGGGCGTTTTTGCGCTCCCGCGGCGGCACAAGACGCCGACCGGCATGGCATGTCGGCTTTCGGCGATCTCAAGTATCCCGCGGACTTTCCCCATTTCAGCTACGCCAATCCGGATGCGCCGAAAGGTGGCGTGTTTTCACAGATTGGTCCGAATCGACAATTCAATCAGTCCTTCCAGACTTTCAATTCGCTCAACAGTTACATTTTGAAAGGCGATGCGGCGCAGGGCATGGAGCTCACCTTCGCGAGCCTGATGGCGCGTTCAGGCGACGAGCCCGACGCGATGTATGGGTTTGTTGCGCGGAGTGTCCGCATTTCGGATGAGGGTCTGACTTACCGCTTCACGTTGCGGGCGGAACCAAAATTCCATGATGGCACGCCGCTCACCGCGCATGACGTCGTCTGGTCGCTGACGACGTTGAAGGAAAAGGGCCATCCGATCATCACGCAGCAATTGCGCGATTTCAACGGAGCGGAAGTGATAGACGATCGCACGCTCGTTGTGCGCTTCGCCGAAAAGCGCGCGCGTGACGTGCCTTTGTTCGTCGCCTCACTGCCGATTTTCTCGCGCGCTTATTATTCGAAGAAGCCATTCGATGAATCGACGCTCGATATCCCGCTCGGGAACGGCGTCTACAAAGTTGGGCGCTTTCAGGCCGGCCATTTCATCGAGTTTGAGCGCGTGAAAGACTGGTGGGGCACAAATCTTCCTGTATCGCGCGGACAGAACAATTTCGACATCGTGCGTTTCGAGTATTACCGCGACCGAGAGGTGGGCTTCGAAGGGTTCACCGCAAAAAATTATCTGTTTCGGGAAGAATTTACGTCGCGTACGTGGGCAACGCGTTACGATTTTCCGGCGTTCAAGGACGGCCGGGTCAAGCGCACAGTGCTGCCGGATGACACGCCATCGGGTGCGCAAGGCTGGTTCATCAATACGAGGCGGAACAAATTCAAGGATCGGCGCGTGCGCGAGGCGCTGATCGACGCCTTCGATTTCGAATGGACCAACAAAAATATTATGTATGGGTCATACGACCGCACTCACTCGGTATTTCAGAATTCTCCGATGATGGCGAAGGGCAAACCGGATGCCGCTGAGCTTGCGCTCCTTGAGCCATTTCGCGGGAAGCTGCCGGACGAGGTCTTCGGAGAAGCTTATCTGCCGCCGGTCACCGACGCATCGGGGCAAGACCGGCAATGGCTAAGGCGCGGCGCGCAACTGCTCAATGACGCCGGTTGTACAATCAAGAACGGGAAGCGATTTCTCCCGAGCGGGCAACAGTTCACGATCGAATTTTTGAGTGACGAGCCAACCTTTCAACCCCATCATCTGCCCTACATCAAGAATCTCGGGACGCTCGGGATCGACGCGAACTTGCGTCTTGTCGACGCGGTCCAGTACCGCGCCCGTGTCGACGATTTCGATTTCGATCTGACCGTGGAGCGCTTCAGCTTTTCCGCTACACCGGGCGACTCGTTGCGTACCTTTTTCTCGTCGCAAGCAGCGGCGACCAAAGGCACGCAAAACCTTGCCGGTATTGCCGATCCGGCGGTGGACACGCTCGTCGATATCATTATCGCTGCAAAAACCCGTGACGAGCTCACCACGGCCTGCAAGGCGCTCGATCGCGTCATCCGTGCCGGACGATACTGGATACCGCACTGGTACAAGGCGTCGCACTGGATCGCCTATTGGGATGTCTTCGGCCATCCGGCCAGCAAACCCCGCTATTTCCGGGGCATTCCGGAGACCTGGTGGTCCGACCGCGACAAGGCAGCGAAGTTGGGACAAAAAGGTTAGGTTGAGTATCTTGTTTCAGGCCGCGCCCTTGTTTTCAGGTCGCGGCTTTGGTGCCGGGCTGGAATGACATACTGAGGGCTTATGAGCGCCTATATCATCCGACGCTTGCTGTTCATTATACCGACGATGTTGGGGATCATGCTGGTGGCATTCGTCGTGGTGCAATTCGCGCCAGGCGGCCCGGTAGAACAGGTTATCGCCAAATTGACCGGCGCCGACACCGGCGCGACCTCGCGAATCTCCGGTTCCCCCGGCGGCGATTTTGGGAGTCGCGGCCTGGCTCAGGGCGCTTCGCAGGTCGACGCCTCCAGCTCAAAATACCGTGGCGCGCAAGGGCTCGATCCTGAGTTCATCAAGAAGCTTGAAAAGCAATTCGGCTTCGACAAGCCCGCATATGAGCGATTTGGGCTGATGCTGTGGAACTATGCGCGCTTCGACTTCGGCAAAAGCTATTTCCGTGACGTCAGTGTGTTGCAGCTGGTCAAAGAGAAATTGCCGGTATCGATGTCGCTCGGAATCTGGATGACGCTGCTCACCTATCTTATCTCGATTCCGCTCGGCATCCGCAAGGCAATGAGTGACGGTTCGCGATTCGATATGTGGACCTCGACAATCATCGTGATCGGCTATGCTATTCCGGGCTTTCTGTTTGCGATCCTGTTGATCATTCTGTTCGCCGGCGGTTCGTTCTTCGATTGGTTTCCGCTGCGTGGCCTTGTTTCAGAAAACTGGTCGCAATTGCCCTGGTGGCAAAAACTTCCGGATTATTTCTGGCATCTGGCGCTGCCGATTATTTCAATGGCGCTATCCGCCTTCGCGACGATGACGTTGTTGACAAAGAACTCGTTCCTCGAAGAAATCCGCAAGCAATATGTGCTGACTGCCCGCGCCAAAGGCTGCACCAACAATCAGGTGCTTTATGGCCACGTGTTTCGAAACGCGATGCTGATCGTAATCGCGGGGTTTCCTTCGGCCTTCGTGCACGCGTTCTTCACCGGCTCGCTGCTGATCGAAACGATTTTTTCGCTCGACGGCCTCGGCCTGCTCGGCTTCGAGAGCGTTCTCAACCGTGATTATCCAGTCGTATTTGCCACACTTTATATTTTCTCCCTCATCGGCGTAGTCGTGAACCTGATTTCCGACCTGACTTACACGTGGATCGATCCGCGCATCGACTTCGAGACGCGGGAGGTCTGAGGTGGACGTGCGCGCTGGCATCAAGCCGCCCGAAACGGCCGTATCCACGATGGGGCTTGCCGCGCCGCCGACGGGCCGCGCGATCGCGCTTTCACCACTTAACAAGCGGCGCTGGGAGAATTTCAAGGCCAACCGGCGCGGGTATTGTGCGCTATGGCTTTTTATGACGATGTTTATTGTGTCGCTGTTTGCCGAATTCATCTGCAACGACAAGCCGATATTCATCCACGTGAACGGGAAATTCTTTTTCCCGGCCGTCATTACATATCCGGACACGGCATTCGCGAAAATCCAGGATCCCAACTTGTTTGGTACAGCCGCCGATTTTCGTGACGAATACCTGATGGGATTGATCGAGAAGGAGGGTGGAACCATTGTCTGGCCGCCAATCCGTTTCTCCTACAACACGCAGGTTAGCAAGCCGCCATCGCCGTTTCCTTCCAAGCCGACATGGTTGCTGACGCAGAAGGATTGCGAATATGCCGCCACCCACGGTTTTGCCAAATGCGGCGAGGTTGAGTGGAACTGGCTCGGCACCGATGACGGCGGACGCGATGTGGTCGCACGGCTGATTTACGGATTTCGTATTTCTGTATTGTTTGGACTGGCGCTCACGATTGTATCGTCGGTCATCGGCATCGCCGCCGGAGCCGTGCAGGGCGATTTTGGCGGCTGGACCGACCTTTTGTTTCAGCGTTTCATCGAGATATGGACTTCGATTACGTCACTTTATATGTTGCTGATCATTTCTTCGGTGCTGGTGCCCGGTTTCTTCGTGTTGCTCGGCATTTTGCTTTTGTTTTCCTGGGTCTCGCTGGTCGGCCTGGTGCGCGCTGAATTTCTGCGCGGTCGTAATTTCGAATATATCCAGGCGGCGCGTGCGCTCGGTGTATCGAACGCCGTCATTATTTTCCGCCACCTGCTGCCTAACGCGATGGTCGCGACCATGACGTTTCTGCCTTTCATCTTGTCCTCGTCGGTCATGACACTGACCGCGCTTGATTTCCTCGGCTTCGGTTTGCCGCCCGGATCACCGTCCCTTGGCGAATTGCTTTCGCAGGGCAAGGCGAATGTGCAGGCGCCGTGGCTCGGCTTCACAGGGTTTTTCAGCATTGCGCTGATGCTCTCGCTATTGATCTTTATTGGCGAGGCAGTGCGCGACGCCTTCGATCCCAGAAAGACGTTCCGATGAGCGCGCCGGATAAACTTTTGTCGGTCCGCGATCTTTCGATCGCCTTCGGCCGTGGCACGCGCGAGGTCTTGGCTGTCGATCGCGTGTCTTTCGATATCCGCAAGGGCGAGACGATGGCGCTGGTCGGCGAATCCGGTTCCGGAAAATCGGCGACGGCCCTGGCGGTGATGAAGTTGCTGCCCTATCCGTCGGCGCATCATCCGTCCGGCGCGATCAGCTTCAAGGGCCGAGAATTGTTGACCATGCCGGAGCCGGAAATTCGGCACGTGCGCGGCAACGACATCGGCATCATTTTTCAGGAGCCGATGACCTCGCTCAATCCGCTCCATACGATCGAGAAACAAGTTGGTGAAATTTTACTTTTGCATCAAGGGCTTACCGGCGCGGCCGTGCGCACTCGCGTGCTCGAGTTGCTGGGCCAGGTCGGCATCCCCGATCCGCAAGGCCGTCTCGGCAGTTATCCGCACCAGCTCTCAGGTGGGCAGCGCCAGCGCGTGATGATCGCCATGGCGCTCGCGAACGAGCCGGACCTTTTGATTGCCGATGAACCGACCACAGCGCTCGATGTCACCGTGCAGGCCCAAATCCTGAAACTGCTGAGGGACACGCAAAAGCGGCTCGGCATGTCGATGCTGTTCATAACCCACGATCTCGGCATCGTCCGCAAGATCGCGGACAGGGTCTGCGTCATGC